>NZ_AEIQ01000103.1:0-4805 GCF_000152185.1 Dermacoccus sp. Ellin185
TCAGGTACAGCCCGACCACGTTGATTCTGTCAACCTCGTTTGGCCCCAGGGTGACGGTTTGATCCGGCCCCGCCGGAAGTGAATCGCCGGTAAGTGTTCGCCGACGACGACGTGCTGTATGCCCGCCGTCGCGGCGACCGGCGTGTCGGCGAGAATCACCCGCATCCGTCCTCACGGCCAGCCAGCAGGGAAGGATCGCAGCTTCACCGGGACCACCGACGTTCGTGCTCGCTCAGCCGGGCCAGCCGGTGGGGCTGGCATGGTGGCTGCACCCCGGCTGCGGCCAGGACCGTAAGGAGATCTATGCCAAGCCCTCGCAGATCAAGTCCCGTGACCGTTTGATCCGCCCCCTCGGTGTGGCGCGGAGTGAACCGTCGCGGGAGGCGAAGGACGGCTGCTAGCGCGTCATGGTGAGGGTTCCCAGTAGTCCGGCGATCAGGAACCCGGCGGCGAAGACCAGGAAGCTGACCAGGGTCATCGACGCCAGCTTGCCCCGACTGGGCCGGTCGGGCATCGCCTGGTGCGGTGTCTCGGCCGGCGGCGTGGTGGCCGGGACGAGCCGGTATCCGCTGAGCGCCGCGCTGGCCGCCGCTACCGCGGCCGCCTGCGGAACCGGGGTGCCGTCGGGGCGAACCGTCATCATGCCGTGCTTGAGGCCGTGATCCACCAACCACCAGTTCATCGGCAGCGCCACGACGAACCCGGCGCACAGCGAGATCGACATAACGAACCAAAACGTCGGCCCGGTCGGGCTCATCGCGTCCATGTTGTGGGTCATCCAGGGCACCATCACCGCGGTCATCCCGCCCATCACCGTGTTCATCGACAGCAGCTCGGACATGAAGGTGCCGGTCAGCGACCGCCGGTAGGAGCTGAACATGCTCTTCATGAACAGGGCCTGGAACACTGTCCATCCGAAGATGAACCCGAGCGCGTACTCGCACAGCACGTCCGCCCACATCGGCAGGCCCAGCCGGGAGGTGATGACTGCGGCGGCCAGGATCCCGATCCCGTCGCCGGCCACGCAGTGCATGGTGGAGCCGACCACCTGCCGCCATTTCGCAGCGACGTACAGCTCGTGGGTGCCGGGCAGCGGTTCGCGGCAGCTGAGCACGTACAGCAGCGCCCCGAATAGGCCGCTGAACGCGGTGATGATCACGAACCCCCACTTCATCACCGTGGCCTCGGGGGTGGTGTGGATGTCGACGGCGACGAACGCAACTGCGATCGCGACCTGGATGAACCACAGCAGCATTACCCCGTCGAGAATCACTGCCCGCCGCCTAAAACTTGGGGGCCCGCCGACCGAATCACCGAGTCGAAACGCCGGGCATTGCCGGGTGGCGGAGCGGTCCGCCACGCGCCTTCACCGGTGGCCCTCACCGCGTTTGCTGTCCGCATGGTCATGGGGCTTCGCTCCTTCGCCGAGGTCATCGAGACTGGGTCAGGTCGTCGCCGAGCGGCGACTGGGTCGCTCATTTTGCGGGTTTCATCTCGTCCTGGACGACCCATTTGTGGTTCTTCATTGTCATACCACCGGCGGTGTAGTCGACGACGTAGACGGTCTGGTCGGTCGAACTGGCGATCGTGGCGGTCGCGCCCTTCATGCCGGGCATGTGGTCGGCGGTCAAGACCACCTTCGTTCCGTCGGCGAGCCGGCCAGTGCCGGCGTTCTTGATTTCTTGCTGCACCACCCACTTGTGGTCCTTGACCGCCGGCCCGCCGGTAGTGGGGGTGTAGTTCACCGCGTACGTAAAGGTGGAGTACGCCCCCACGACGGTGGCCCGGGCACCGTTCATGCCCGCCATGTGATTCGCGGTCAGAATCACCGTGCTACCGACCGGGTACGTGGGATGCGCAGCCGGCTTCATCCCGACCGGGACGGGACCACCGTCGCCGTGGTGCATCGGCATGGTGGACGAGCTCATCGACATGTGGCTTATGGGGGTGCTGGAACCGGTGCCGGCCTGATCACCGGAACCGCCCGAGCACGCGGCCAGCGCAGCGGCAGCTCCGGTAGCCGCCAGTGTCAGCAAGAGTCGTCGGGGCAGTTTCGAGTTCGAGATGTCCATCCTTCCACCATATACCCCAGGGGGGTATATGGTGGAAGGTGGGGGTACACGCGTCATCGCGCTGCCTGCACCGTTGCCTGGCTGTGGGCGAGTCGGTAGCTGGTGGTGCCGGTTTCGATGATGGTGCCGTGGTAGGTGAGCCGGTCCACGATCGCGGCACATAGGCGGGGATCGGTGAACGTGTCGGTCCAGCCGCTGAAGCTTTGGTTGGACGTGATCGCGATTGAGTTCTTCTCCTCACGTTCGGTGAGGACCTGAAACAAGAGTTCCGCGCCGCGGCGATCTAGTTCCATGTAGCCAAGCTCGTCGATGATGAGCAGGTCGACGCGGCCGTAGCGGGCGATGGTTTTCGCGAGGATCTTATCGTCGGCGGCTTCGACGAGTTCGTTCACTAATCGGGTGGCCAACGTGTAGCGCACCCGGTGACCTTGCTCGGCGGCCGCGGTGCCCAGCCCGATGAGCAGGTGGGTTTTGCCCGTGCCCGAGTCGCCGATCAGGCACAGGGGTTCGCCTTTGCGGATCCAGTCGCCCTTGGCGAGCTGGTGGATGGTCGCTGCCTCGATCGCCGGGTTCGCGGTGAAGTCGAAGTCACCGATCCATTTGCTGCGGGGAAACTGCGCCGCCTTCACACGACGCATCGACGAGCGGCGATCGCGATCGTCGACCTCAGCCAGGAGCAGTTCGGCCAGGAACCCCGGATACGACAGCTGTTCCTTCTTGGCCACGCCGATCGCTTCATCCAGCACCGCCCGGATCGTCGGCAGCCGCAACCGGCGGCAGGCTTGGTCGACGGCGGCCAGGGCGGCTTCCTCGGTCAGGCCGCGTCGTCGCCGCAGAGTCGGAGTGATCGCGGTCCCGGGCGCAGTGGGCATCAGCTGGTACTCGCTTTCGTCGGGCCCTGCGCGGCGGCGGTGGTGGTGCGGCGTCGCGGCAGAAGTTGGTCGTAGACGGCCACCGAAGGAACCGGCCGGGTATCCGGCGGAAGACCGGCGATCACCGCAGCCGGGTCAGTCAAGCGTCGTTGTGTGAGACTGACAACGCGTTGCTCATGAACACCGTCGTGAGCAACAAGGTGACCATCAGAACTGGCCCCACCTTCGCCGCCGATGCCAGCGTCACAGGTTGCCGCGTGCCGGCGGGCTTCGACCGCGACGACCTCGGCGGTCACCGCCCCCACCCGCAAGGCGGCCGTGATGCCGGCGACCACGGCGTCGGCCGGCAACCAGCGGTGCAGCAGCAGAACGTCAATGAGCTCTTTGGTGCCATCGGTGTCGCCGTTGACCCTGCGGGAGGCGGCCCAGAACGCGTCATGCGCGGGCGTGAATGTTCCCTTGGCGCGGGCATCGGCCAGGGCGGTCGAGCCCGGTAACGCGCCGGGCTTGTGTCGCAGGACTTCCAGGTAGTGGTCCAGGTCGACGACGCGCCCGCCGCGGGCGGCGACCCGCGGGTGGGTGGCCACCAGGGTGTGGCCGTCGAACACGACCAGGTGCGAGGCGCGTAGCGAGACGCGGACCTTGCGGCCGATCAGGTGCGCGGGCACCGAGTACTTCATCATCCGCACGGTGATCATCGCGGATCGGTCGACGCGTGGGTGCAAAACCAGCCCGGGGTCGAACCTGTCGATCGGCAACGGTGCCAACAGGTTTCGTTCAGCAGCGTAATCGACACCGATGGTGGCCAGCTTCCCGTCGATCCGCCGGCTGTCGTCGTCGGCTTCCCATCCACGGATCTTGTCGTTGAGCTCGTCCAGGGAGCCGACCTCGGGCATCGGGGTCAGGTGGTTGCGGCGGAACCAGCCGACCTCACCTTCGACGCCGCCCTTCTCATGCGCGCCGGCGATGCCGGGCTGGCAGTAGAACGAGTCGAACCCGTACGCCGATTTGAACAGCACCCACCTGTCGTTCTCCTTGCGGCGACGGTCACCGCCATGCAGGACCGCCAGCACTGCGGAGGTCAGGTTGTCATACCGGATGTGCCGGGTCGGGACCCCGCCCAACGTTTCGAAAGCGTCGATGTGGCCCTCCAGGAATGCTTCCTGCGCGCAGGTCGGGTAGACCCGATGCACCGCCTTCCCAGAGAAAGACAGGCGGTAGATGAACATGTGGCACTTGGTCTTCACCCCAGCCAAGATCACGTAGACCTCGCCGAAGTCCACCTCGGCTTCCTCGCCCGGTGCGTGTTCCTGCGGGACGAACGCCTCCTCGACACGGCGACCGGCCTCCACATCAATTTCCGCGCGCCGGACCCGCACGTAGTCCCGCACCGTCGAATACGACAAGTCGGTCGCGGCGTACTCGTCGATGAGCCGCGCCAGGATCCTGGTCGCGGTGTGCCGCTGCTTGCGCGGTGCTTCCAGATCGGAGCGCAGCATGGCGTCGATCGTGTCCTTGAACGGATCCAACCGCGGTGAAGACCTGATTGGCGTCTTCCGTGCCGGCGGTGTCGCCGACGCCAGGGCTTGCCGCACCGTGCGCCGATGCACCCCGTGCCGGTTGGCCAGCGCCCGAACGCCCAGGCCCTCGACCCGCGCGTCCCGGCGGATCGCCGCGAACAACTCCACCCGTGACTCCATCCCAACCCCGATCGCTCGAAACCATTAGATGAAGCCAAGGTTCGGGTGGGGCCAGATCAAACCGTCATAACCGCCCCGGCAAGTCGCACATGGGGCCAGATCAGACCGTCACAGTGGGGCCACACCAACCTGTCACAGCCACCACGTCGCGGACCTTGGCC
>NZ_AEIQ01000102.1:0-502 GCF_000152185.1 Dermacoccus sp. Ellin185
TTAAAATTAAATATGGGAGATATTCTAGGTAAAGGTTGGAAATTACTACTTATTGATATTATCGTAATTATCTTTTCAATAAGTTTAACTTTACTTTTGAATCAAATTATTAAAGGAAATAAAGATATCTCTATACTACTTGGTATTGGTACAGGAGTATGTGGAGCTGCAGCTATTGCAGCTACAGCACCAATCTTAAAAATCTAAAGAAAAAGACATTGCAATAAGTGTAGGTATTATTGCACTAGTTGGAACTATATTTGCACTTATTTTATACAGCTATCGAGGCTATTTTTAACATACCTACTATAACTTATGGTGCTTGGACAGGTATCAGTCTACATGAAATCGCTCAAGTCGTTTTAGCAGCAGGTATTGGGCGGGTCGGAGGCAATGACATTTGCTTTACTTGGAAAATTAGGCCGTGTGTTTTTACTTATTCCTATTAAGTATTGTTCTTTAATTTTTGTTAATTATGNGTTATAAGTCACACTCAAGTCAA
>NZ_AEIQ01000101.1:0-596 GCF_000152185.1 Dermacoccus sp. Ellin185
TTGCGGGGCCGTTCGTTGATGCGCGTCGCGATGGTGTCGAGGTCGGTCTGGGTGAAGGAGCGTAGGTCGGCGTTCTTCGCGAGGTACTGACGCAGCAGGCGGTTCGCTGGGGGCACCTCCTGCTTGGAGCGAAGCGCGCGGGGGAGTTTCGTTCGTGCCGCGCTGCCATGGCGAACGGGCGTCACAGAAGAACACTTGCATGCCCAGGGCGTGCGTCACCTGGTCGTGGAAGGCCATTTCCCTGCCGCGATCCCACGTCAACGACCGACGAAACTGCGGCGGCACGTCGGCGAGATTCTCGATGAGAGCGTCCCTGACGGCGTCAGCCTTGTACCCGTTTGGCAGGGCGACGACGCGCACCAGGCGGGTGGAGCGTTCGACGAGGGTGGCCACGGCGGACGGGCGCTGGCCCACGATGAGGTCACCTTCCCAATGGCCGACTTCGGCCCGGTCTTCGACGCTGGTGGGTCGATCGTGGATGGAGGTCATGTTCCGCAACACGCCGCGGCGTTGTCGGGGTTTCGCGACGCGCGCATGGCGCAGGGATCGCCCTGATCGCAGGAGGCTTCCCTGTTGTGGCGCACGGATCTGGCCGG
>NZ_AEIQ01000100.1:0-768 GCF_000152185.1 Dermacoccus sp. Ellin185
CGCCGGGCTCGGGTGCGTGGCTGAACCGCACACGGGGCACGGTTCGTCAGGTGCGAGCGCTGCACCCAGTTCGCCCGCGATGCCGGCCAGACGCGCCTCGCGCAGCCGCAGCACTTCGCGCTCCGCCGCCGCGTGGGCGCGTACGGCTTCGGTCTCGCGTGCCTCGGCCTTCGCGAGGGCGTGGGCCAGCTCAGGGCGACGCGCCGCCTCACGGCGCAGTCGCGCCAGGGCAGCCTGCGCATCTGACGGGTCAGGCAGCGTCGCCACGAGTGTCGCGACCTGGTCGTGCTGCTGGCCGGCGCGCGTCACGGCGCCTTCGGCCCGCGTGGTCGCTGCCTGGGCCTCGGCGAGACGCGCCTCTGCGTCATGCAGCTGCGCCACTGCACGAACCTCGCGCGTCTGCGCCGATGCCACATCGCGTGCGCTCGACTCGGCGTGACGCAGCGCGTCACTCACCGCCTCGAACCAGCCGTCGGTGAGCTCGGGGGAGGGCCAGCCACTCTCGGGCACGTGCACGCCCCGTTCGCGCAGCGCCGTCTCGGCCCGCGTGACGGCCTCCACCGCGCGTTCGGCATCCGCAGCCGCGGTGCCGGCGCGCGCGTGCAGCCTCAGCGCCCCGGCCACAGACGCCGCGTCGTCGAGGGTGCGGCGCACCGAAGCCAGCCGGTCGGCGGGCCATTCGGCGATGACGTCCGCCGCCTCCTGGGCGCGTGCGCGCAGCAGGGTGCGGGCGGCTTCGTCGTCGGCGGCACGGCTCGCACCTCGCGC
>NZ_AEIQ01000099.1:0-111389 GCF_000152185.1 Dermacoccus sp. Ellin185
CCGCGACGGCGATCGCCGCCGGCGGCCTCGCGCTCGCCCTGACGGTGGGGCCGCTGACGTCGACCGACATCCCCGAGGTAAACGCTCGACCTCAGGGTGAGGCCATTTCGACCCTCCGTTCCGCCGGATTCGACACGCGCGTCACGCTGGCTGATTCCGACTCTGTCCCGGCCGGCCGCGTCATCTCGACCTCACCCGAGCAGGGCTCGAGCCATCGTCGCGGCACCGACGTCACCCTCGTCGTGAGCAACGGACCGAAGATGGTCGACGTCCCCGCCGTGGCCGGCCTGCAGCGCGACAAGGCTGAAGCCAAACTCAAGAGTGAGGGTTTTGGCCACGTGACGCACACCGAACGGCACGACGTCCGTGAGGCGGGAACGGTACTGTCGGTCTCTCCCGGGGCGGGCGCTCACATCCGTCACGACACCACCGTCACCCTCGTCGTCAGCTCGGGGCCGGAGGAGTTCCACCTGCCCGACGTGGCGAAGCAGACGCAGGAGAACGCGACGACGACGCTGCAGGAGCGCGGCCTGACGGTCACGACGCGCGAGGAGTTCTCCCCCGACGTCCCTTCCGGCTCGGTCATCGGCACCGACCCGACGAGTGGAACCCAGGTGAAGACGGGTGACACGATCACGCTGCGCGTCTCGAAGGGCGTCGAGATGGCCGACGTGCCCGACGTCACCGGAATGAAGGCCGCCGAGGCCCGTTCTCGCCTCGAGGACGCGGGCTTCCACGTCGACGGGGCGTCCTGGCTCGACGAGCTGCTCAGCTCCACCGTCAGCTCGCAGACGCCGTCGGGCGGCTCGCGCACCCCCAAGGGGAGCAGCGTCACCCTGAGCTTCTGACGGCGCACCGTCGGAACATACGACGATGCCCGCCCACCATGAGGCGTGCGGGCATCGTCGTCAGTTCGACACGGACGTCACTGCGCGCGAGCGCTCAGCATCTCCGCGACGAGGTAGGCCAGTTCGAGGCTCTGCTGGTGGTTGAGACGCGGGTCGCAGGCCGACTCGTACCGGCTCTCCAGATCCTCGTCACGCACCTCGACGCTGCCGCCGAGGCACTCGGTCACGTCGTTGCCCGTCAGCTCGACGTGCAGGCCACCCGGGACGGTGCCCGCCGCCTCGTGAACCTCGAAGAAGCCGCGCACCTCGTCGACGATGTCGTCGAGACGACGCGTCTTGAAACCGCTCGCGGATTCGAACGTGTTGCCGTGCATCGGGTCGGTGATCCACACCGGCGCCGCGCCCTCGGCCTTGAGTCGCTCGACGATGGGCGGCAGCGCCTCACGGATCGTGCCCGCGCCCATGCGCGTGATGAACGTCAGACGGCCGGGCTCACGCTCGGGGTCGATCTTGTCGATGATGCGCAGCAGGTCGTCCGGGTCGGCCTTCGGCCCGACCTTCATGCCCACCGGGTTCGACACGCGGGAGACGAAGTCGATGTGCGCACCGTCGATCTCGCGCGTGCGCTCACCGACCCACAGCATGTGCCCGGACGTCGCGTACGGGCGGCCCGAACGCGAGTCGACGCGCGTCAGCGGACGCTCGTAGTCGAGCAGCAGCGCCTCGTGGCTCGAGAAGAAGTCGACGGCGCGCAGGGCGTCGAAGTCGACCCCGCAGGCGGCCATGAACCGCATCGCGCGGTCGATGTCCTTCGCCGTCTTCTCGTAGCGCGCGTTGGCGGCGTTGGCGATGAAGCCCTTGTTCCAGTCGTGGACGTTGCGTAGGTCGGCGAAACCGCCCTGGGTGAACGCGCGCACGAGGTTGAGCGTCGCCGCACTCGTGTTGTAGGCCTGCAGCAGTCGCTCGGGGTCGGGGCGACGCGCCTCGGGCGTGAACGCGAAGTCGTTGACCATGTCACCGCGGTAGGCCGGCAGGGTGACGTCGCCGCGCGTCTCGGTGTCCTTCGAGCGCGGCTTGGCGAACTGCCCGGCGATGCGGCCGAGCTTCACGACGGGCGTGCTCGCGCCGTACGTCAGCACCGCAGCCATCTGCAGGATCGTCTTGACGCGGTCACGGATGTTGTCGGCCGTCGCCGAGGCGAACATCTCGGCGCAGTCACCGCCCTGCAGGACGAACGCCTCACCGCGCGACGCTGCAGCGAGGCGGGTGCGCAGATCGTCGCACTCGCCCGCGAAGACGAGCGGCGGATAGGTGGCCAACGTCTCGCGCACGCGCTCCAACGAACCGTCATCCGGCCACGACGGCTGCTGCTTGGCAGGCAACTGCGGCCACTCGAGACCCACGGGACGCGTGGGCACGGACGGGGTGTTCTGCGTTTCGGGCGTGGTACTCACCCGAGCGAGCCTAGGCGTCGAAGCACGATGGCGCACATCGGCCCTGACTGTGAGACATCACGGGCGACGTGCGAGCCGGACTCGCGGGCGGCGATGCCAGGTCGACGCCCCGGCCCGAGAGCCCGGGGCGACGCCCGGTACAGCGTCGGCGATCGTCAGCCGGCGTCGCGAGCGCCGTGCGCGTCGCCGTCGGTGCCGTCGGTCGTGATGGATTCGACGCGCTCGACAGATTCGACACGCTCGACGGACACGGACGTCTCGCCGTCATCGATCGTGACGGCGTCATGAGCGGCGTCGTGGACCGCGATGTCCTCGACGTCGGCCGTGACGTCGGCTGCCTCGCCGGCGGGCGCGTCGTTGTTCTTGATGTCCTTGCCGTCCTTGTCCGAGCCCTTGCGCGGCAGGCGGGCGGCAGCGTCTTCGAGGGCCGCGGTGGCGCTGCCCTGGATCTCCTTGGCCACCTGCACGGCGCCCTCACCGAGGGAGCGGGCACGCTCGCCGACCGACTTCTTGCGCGACGCGGCGTACTCATCAACGTACTCCTGGCCGGACAGCAGCATCAGTTCATACATGATCTCGTCGGTGATGGAGCGCAGCACGAAACGGTCGGAGCCCATGCCGTCGAAGCGCGAGAAGTCGAGCGGCGCGCCGAAGCGCACGTGCGGCTGCGCGTAACGGCCGAACTTCTCGCCGGGAGGTGCCACGGTGTCGGTGTCCATGACGGCGACCGGGATGACGGGCACGCCACTCTCGAGCGCGAGACGCGCGATACCGGTCTTGCCCTTGTAGAGACGGCCGTCGGGCGAGCGCGTGCCCTCGGGGAAGATGCCGAACAGCTCACCGGCGGCGAGGATCCGCTTGCCGGTCGCGAGCGCACCGGCCGCGGCGGAACCGCTCGTGCGATCGATCGGCACCTGACCCGTGCCGGAGAAGAAGCCCTTCTGCAGACGCCCCTTGACGCCGGGCGTCGTGAAGTACTCCGACTTCGCGACGAACGTGACGCGGCGTTCGACGACGAGGGGGACGAACAGCCAGTCCGAATAGGAGAGGTGGTTGATCGCCAGGATCGCCGGGCCGGCGTCGGGAATGTGCTCGAGGCCCTCGACCGTCGGGCGGAAGACCGTTCGAAGCGCAGGCCCGACGAGAACCCTCTTGAGAAGCCAGTAGAGCACGGGAAGTCTTCCTCTCGGGGTGCAGGACGGCTTCACTCTACTGGGTCACACCGGCCTGCACATGCCGCCACGGCGACGCAGCGTGCCAGGATGAGCACATGCGAACCCGGCCCCGCACCCGCCCACCGACGTCCGCGCCCGGGCGGGCCACCTCGCGCATCGGCGAGGCGCTGCGATGAGCACCGAGCCCCGCGACCGCGACTGGGACGCCGAGTTCGCCCAGATCACCCGGCATCTCGACCTCGACGCAGCGTCGGAATCCGCGACGCGCCGCGGCGCCCACCGGGATCTCTTCGAGCCCACATCCGACGAGACCACGCCCATGACGCCCGCCTCGCCGGCCCCGGCCGACGACGGTCCTGTACCCGGCTTCCGGCCGCAGTGGCGCATGCCGGACGAGCAGCCATGGGTGATGACGCCGCCGCCTCACGGGCAGGCTGAGAGCGCTGCAGGTCAACACGACCACGACGATCTCGATGACCTGGACGAGGAACCCTTCGTCCCGCCTGAGCCCGCACCGTTCGAGACCGGTGACCCGGCGAGCGTCATCATGCTCGCCTGCTTCGTCCTCGGGCCGGTGTGGCTGCTGTACCTCACCCTGTTCGATCGTGAGGCGGCCACGCTGTGGTGGCTCGTCGCGGCGGGGCTGCTCGTCGGCGGCTTCGCCCTCGCCGTCGCGAGGCAGCCGAAGAACCGCGACGAGCACGACGATGACGACGACGGCGCCCGCGTCTGAGCCTCTGCGACTGCCGGCCCGAGCGGCCTCGTCCGATCCCCCGGGCCCTCCCAGCGGACGTCAGTCGGTCGTCAGTGCGACGTCACCGTGACGTCGACGACGAGCGGGCGGTGATCGGTCGCGACCGTCATGTCGTGCTCCACGGCGCTCATGTCGACCGTCTCCAGCGTCAGCGACGGCGAGGCGTAGACAAAGTCGATGCGCTTGTGCGGTTCGGCGGCGTTGAACGTGTTGATGCGCGGCCCTGCGTCGACGAGCCCGTGTGCCTTGAACTCCCGCCCCGCGGGCCCGTTCTCGAGCTCGTTGAAGTCGCCGGCGATCGCCCACGGCACGTCGCCCGGCAGGTTCGGGTCGGCGATGAGCTCACGCGCGTGCCCGGCGCGCATCGAGCTGTAGAGCGACAGATGCGTGCTGATCGCGAGCCACTTCGCCTCGCCGGGCAGGCACACCTCGGCCCATGCGTAACCGCGCGGCTCTTGCGGACGCGGCACGGTGTAGAGGCCGTGGCCGCTCGCGGCGACGTCGAGGCGCGGCGCCGTCACGATCGCGGTGCTCATGCGGTGACGGTTGCCTCCGCCCCACACGAGCCCGACGGATTCGGCGAACTCGGCGATGCGATGGTCGGAGAACGGATGGCGCGGCATCTCCTGCAGGCACAGCACGTCGGGCGCGGCGTGCCGGATGACGCGCAGCAGGGCCGCACGGTCGTCCTTGAGGCCGCGCACGTTGTACGACATGAGACGGGTGGTCATGCGATGTCCTCCTCGACGGCGCTGCGCGCCAGGTCGGCCGCGCCGATGAGCCCGGCCTCGTTGCCGAGCTGCGCCTGCACGATTCGTGCCTCCGGGCGGTACCCGCGCCCCGGCAGCTGCTTGCGGAAGGCCTCGCGCGCCGGCGTCAACAGCATCTCGCCGGCTGCCGACACGCCGCCGCCGATGACGAACGCGCCCGGGTCGAACGCACTCGCGAGGTTCGCGAGGCCGGTGCCGAGCCACGAACCGATCTCGGCGAGCAGTTCGGCCGCCGTCGCGTCCCCTGCAGCCGCGGCCTGGGTGATCATGGGCCCGGTCAGCTTCGTCAGGTCGCCGCCGATCTCGGCCTCGATGTCGTGCGCCATCGGCGACTGCGCCGCGAGCAGCGAGCGCGCCTCGCGCACGAGCGCGTTACCGCTGGCGTACTGCTCCCAGCAGCCGCGGTTGCCGCACTCACAACGGATGCCGCCGGGCACGACCTGCATGTGCCCGAACTCACCCGCGATGCCGTACCGGCCGCGCTGCATCACCCCGTCGACGAGGATCGCGCCGCCGATGCCGGTGCCGAGGTTGACCATGATGACGTGGCTCTCCCCCGCCACCGCGCCGAAACGCCACTCCGCCCAGCACGCGGTATTGGCGTCGTTGTCGACGAAGACGGGGAACGCGCAACGGGCGCGCAGGTTCTCGCGCAACGGCTCGTTGCGCCACGACAGATGCGGCGCGAAGACGACGGTCGAGCGGTCGGCGCCGACGAATCCCGCCGCGCCGATGCCGATGGCGCTGACCTCGCCGAGGTCGTCGCGTTCGGCGGCATCCTGCAGTTCATCGACGACGCTGACGAGTAGGTCCTCGACGACGGCGGCCTTCGTCGAGCGGTGCGGCGTGTCGCGGCGAGCGCGCGCGATGACGGTGCCGCGCTCGTCGACGAGGCCGCCCGCGACCTTCGTGCCGCCGATGTCGATTCCGATGGCGAGACTCATGCACGCCCCCTCTCTGCGAGCGCTGCGGCGCCGATGACGCCGGCGTCGTTGCCCAGTTGTGCGACGACGAAACGCGGCGACGGACGGTGCCCGCCGCCCGTCAGCTCGTCGGCGAAGTGGATGCGAGCCGATTCGAGGACGAGGTCGCCCGCCTCCGCGAGCCCCCCGCCGATGACGAAAACGGCCGGGTCGAGCACGGCCGCGAGTGACGCGCAGCCCTCGCCGACCCAACGGCCGATCTTGCTCAGCAGCGCCAGGGCTGCCGCGTCGCCCTCTTGTGCCGCTGCCGTGACGTGCGCGCCGCGCAACGCCTCCGGATCGCCCGCGCAGGCTTCGCGAAGCCGCGCGGCCTCGGTCGCGCCCGAAGCAACGAGATCGCGCGCCTCACGCACGAGCGCGGACCCGGAGGCGTACACCTCGAAACAACCGCGATTGCCGCAACCGCACAGGTGACCGCCCGGCACGACACGCATGTGCCCGATCTCGGCGGCGATGCCGTGGCTGCCGCGCATGAGTTCGCCGTCGAGGACGATGCCGCCGCCGACACCGGTGCCCAGCGTCACCATGACCATGTCGTCGACGTCCGCGCCGCCACCGTGGAGGAACTCGCCGTAGGCGGCCGCGTTCGCGTCGTTCTCGATGACGACGGCGTGCCCCGTCGCTTCTTCGAGGCGTGCGCGCAGCGGCTCGTGCCGCCAGGCGATGTTGGGGGCGAACAGGACGTTCGCGCCCTGCTTGTCGATGTATCCGGCGCACGCGACCCCCACCTTGGGCGCCTCGACGCCCTCGGCACGCGCCACGGCGCCCAGCTCGTCGATGAGTTCGACGGTGGCGGCCACGATGGCGTCGGGCTCCTGCGCGGGCGTGTCGCGGCGCGCGCGGCGCACGATGGTGCCGCCGGAGTCGACGAGGCCCCCGGCGATCTTCGTTCCACCGATGTCGATGCCGATGCTGAGTGTCACGCTCGTTCCTCACTGCTCGCGGACGGCGACGGCGCATGGGCCGTCACGATCATCCTGACGGGGCGGGGCGCCGAGCCCAAATCGGGTGGCGCCCCGGTGGCGGGGCCGTACATGCGGCGCCTCAGGCGGTGGCGTTCGCCCCACCGTGATCGAGATCCGGCGCCTCGGCGTGCGCCTTCAACGCATCGAGGGCCGCGGTGATGATCTGCGTCTCGACCTTCCGGCGCAACGCCGTGTGCAGCGGAAAGCCGGGCCGTGCGTGCAGGGCATACGCGACGTCGGTGGCGTCGCCGTCAGCACGCAGGTCGTAGTGGCCTTGCATCGCCTCGATGTGCTGCGCCTCGACGAGTTGCCACGCCACCCGTGCGCGGTCGGCGCGACGAGCCACCGTGTACGCGAGCGTCACGACGTCCTTGAACGGGCCGGAGGCGAACGTCAGCTGTGCCTGGTCGACGTCGCCGGAGGGCGTTCGACTCAGCACGACGGCTCGCGCGACGTCCTTCGACCACTGCGGGTAGGCCGGCAGGTCGAGCACCACGTCGAGCACCCGAGCGCAGCTCGCCTCGATCCGGATGCGGCCCTCGCTGAGGGCGTCGCTGTTCGTCGTCATGACACCGAGGGTATGCGCCGAGCGGCGGCAGGGTCGTAAGGTACGCATGACGACGGGCCTCACCGACCGCCGCCACCGACCCAGTACCGACCCAGCGAGGATCCGCAATGCGTGAAGTGAGCACGAAGCTGCTCGTGCCGTTCGACGAGGAGCTCGCGCTTCCGCACATCGTGGTGCGCAACGCGTCCGAGGATCCGCGAGGCATCGGTTACGCCCGGCGTGAGGGCGCGACGTGGGCCGGGGTGACACACGAGGAATTCCTCGCGCAGGTCGAGACGCTCGCCAAGGGGTTCATGGCGGCGGGCGTCGAAGCGGGTGACCGCGTCGCGCTCATGAGCACGACCCGCTACGAGTGGACGCTCACCGACCTCGCGCTGCTGACGTGCGGCGCTGTCGTCGTGCCGATCTACGAGACGTCCTCGAGCGACCAGGTCGCCTGGATCCTCGCCGATTCCGAGGCCGTCGCCGTCGTCGTCGAGAACCAGGAGATGGCGCTCACCGTCTCGCAGGTACGCGAGCGCTGCCCCCATCTGCGCGACGTCTGGCAGATCGACGCCGGCCACCTCGACGAACTGCTCGAGGGTGCCCCGGAGGTCAGTGACGCGCAGATGCGTGCGCGCCGCGACGCCGTCGACGCCGACCACGTCGCAACGATCATCTACACCTCGGGCACGACCGGCCTGCCGAAGGGATGCGTGCTGACGCACGGCAACTTCGTGTCGTTGTCGCAGAACTGCCTCGCGCTGATGGACGACCTCGTCAACGGCGGTGAGGAGAACAACGGCACCCTGCTGTTCCTGCCGCTCGCCCACGTCTTCGCCCGCCTCATCCAGTTCGTCGCGATCGCCTCACGCACACGCCTCGCCCACACGACGATCGGGACGCTCGTCGACGACCTCGGCACGTACGCGCCGTCGTACCTGCTCGGCGTGCCGCGCGTGTTCGAGAAGGTCTACAACTCCGCCGAGCAGCGCGCGCAGGGCGACGGCCGCGGCAAGATCTTCGCCGCCGCCGCCGACACCGCGATCGCCTACAGCGAGGCGACGAACGCCGGACGCCGCGCGCCGCTCACCCTGCGCGTCAAGCACACCTTGTTCGATCGACTGGTCTACGCGAAGCTGCGCTCGGCGTTCGGCGGTCATCTGCGCTACTCCATCTCCGGGGGCGCTCCCCTGTCGGCCCGGTTGGCGCACTTCTACAACGGCATCGGCCTGCCCGTTCTCGAGGGATACGGACTCACCGAGACGACGGCTCCCGCCTGCGTCAACCCGCCGAAGGCGCTGCGCATCGGCACCGTCGGCCCCGCCTGCCCCGGCGTCGGCCTGCGGATCGACGACGACGGCGAGATCCTCGTCAAGGGCATCAACGTCTTCCGCGAGTACTTGCACAACCCCGAGGCCACCGACGAGGCGAAGATCGACGGCTGGTTCCGCACCGGCGACCTCGGTGAACTGGACGCCGACGGCTACCTGTCGATCACGGGGCGCAAGAAGGACATCCTCGTGACGGCGGGCGGCAAGAACGTCAGCCCCGCCAAGCTGGAGGATTCCCTGCGCTCGCACCCCCTCATCGCAGAAGCCGTCGTCGTGGGCGACGCCAAACCGTTCATCGCGGCGCTGCTGTGCCTCGACGAGGAGATGCTGCCCGGCTGGGCGAGCGCGCACGGCATCACCGACCTGGACCCCGCAGACGCAGCACAGGATCAGCGGGTACTCGACGAACTGCAGAAGGCCGTCGACCAGGCCAACACCCTCGTCTCCCGCGCCGAGTCGATCCGCGCCTTCCGGGTGCTGACCACGCCTCTGACTCAGGAATCCGGGCACCTGACGCCGTCGCTCAAGGTCAAGCGCAACGTCGTGCTCGACGACTACGCCGACGTCATCGACTCGATCTACTCCTCTCCCCGCACCTGAGACAGCTCACGCCGCCTCGTCGCCGTCGTCACCCCTCACCGGAGCCGACCTGACAGCCAGGTGGTGAAGCTCTCTCGACCCGCGACGAGTGGCGCCGCGCCTGCGGTCGCGTCACGCGGTCGGGCGCGCACTAGGGCGACGACCCGTGCGGTGCCTGCACCATCGGCGAGATACGTGACGTAGGCGTGCGCCCATTCGTATCCGAGCTCGGTGCCCACCTGCTCCTGCGGGGGCGGTGAATCCCCGATCTTCTTCTGCGGCGCCGCTTGGGCGAGCGTCGGCCAGCGGCTGCGTTCAGGCACCGACACGAGAGGTGCGGCCGTCCACTCGGCGGCTCCCTCCTTCAGCCACCACTGCGTCGCGTCCGCGCCGAACTGCCCGAGCCACAGATGCGTCAGCTCGTGCGCGAGAACGACCCGGCGGCCGCCCTCCGTCAGCGACGAGGCGACAGAGGGCGCGAGGAACACACCCTGCCTCGTGGTGACGCCCGCGGTGTCGGCGTCCAACCCGTCGGCACTCGCCGCGAACTCCGCGTCGTCCCGGCAGAGCGTCACCCGCAGATCACCTTCGAGACCCGCCGGCCGCGTGGTGCCCCACACCTCAGCGATCCGGTGCGCGGCCGCCTCGACGCGCGCGCGCCACTGCGCCGAGGCATCGTCCCCGGCCCCTGATGGCGAGGACGCGCCTTCGTCGAGCGCGTTCGGCAACCGCAGCACCACGCGCCCGAGGACGGTGTCGATCGTGAGGCTGGAGACCCCGCCATCGGTTCCGCCACTTGCCTCGGCTGACGACGACGTGCCCCCGGGTCGGCGCTCGCACCCTGCGAGCCCCAGGATCGCCCCCGCGGGCGCGATGACGCCTCCCAGGACGAAGTGGCGTCTCGACAGCATGGCGCAAGCGTAGGAGGTTCTCACACGGCGGCGCGCAGACCGGCGAACGGAGCGCTCTCCAGCAGCGCTGACGCCGCGTCCTCATCACCGACGAGACCGGCGCTGCAGAGCATGTCGAGAACACGGTGGTCCTCCTCCTCCCAGACGGGGCCGCTGGTGACGGCGGGCATGTCCAGGAACGTCTTCATGACGCACGTGTCGCACGCACGACCTCGTGCCGGGCACGAATCACAGGTGATGAGCATGACGCCTCCTCGAAGCGCTGATCGGTCGATTCCCCAACGGGTCTCGATGTGTTTCGCACGCTAGGTTCGAGCACCGACAACCCCGCCGTCCCGGGCGATTCGGGGGTCATCGACACGTTCGTCGCGGTCGAAGATCGCCCGCGTCCGACCTCCGCGACCGCCCGTCGCGGCGCGCCTCGTCCCCGCCGCGCCGCCTGCCCGTCCCCACCCCCT
The DNA here is from genome assembly GCF_000152185.1 of Dermacoccus sp. Ellin185. Taxonomy (NCBI): domain Bacteria; kingdom Bacillati; phylum Actinomycetota; class Actinomycetes; order Micrococcales; family Dermacoccaceae; genus Dermacoccus; species Dermacoccus sp. Ellin185. Next base: position 10,779 of record NZ_AEIQ01000099.1, read on the forward strand.
TGAAAGGCACCGGCCACCGCCTCATCCGGGGGTTGTCACCACCGCCGTCTAGCGTTCGCGACATGGTGACGAACACGCAGACGAATCCGACCGCGGTGCAGGGCTGCCTCGACGATCTCGGCACCCCGTTGCACGACGTCACCTTCGTCATCGTCGACCTCGAGACCGCCGGGGGTCGCCCGGGCGCGCAGGGCATCACGGAGATCGGCGCCGTCAAGGTCCGTGGCGGCGAGGTGCTCGGCGAGTTCGCCACCCTCGTCGACCCCGGCTGCGCGATCCCACCGCAGATCCAGCGGCTCACCGGCATCACGACGGCGATGGTGCACAACGCGCCGAAGCTGGCATCGGTGCTGCCCGCATTCTTCGAGTTCCTCGGGCCCGACGCCGTCCTCGTCGCCCACAACGCACCCTTCGACGTCGGCTTCCTCACGGCGGCCGCACGGGATCTCGAGGTCCCGTGGCCCGCTCCTGCGGTCGTCGACACGGTCAAGCTCGCCCGCGCCCTCGTGCCGCGCGACGAGGTCCGCAATCACCGCCTCGGCACGCTCGCGGCCCACTTCGGCGCAAGTGTCAACCCGAATCACCGCGCCCTCGCTGACGCCCAGGCCACCGTCGACGTCCTGCACGCCCTGCTCTCGCGAGCCGGCAGTCTCGGCGTCACCTCGCGTGAGGAACTGCTCTCCTTCAGCGCGAAGGTGCCGGCGGCGCGGCGCCGCAAGGCCACCCTGGCCGACGGCCTGCCCGCCGAGCCCGGCGTCTACGTCTTCGAGAACGAGGACGGAAAGCCGCTGTACGTCGGCACGTCCGGCAACCTCCGCACCCGCGTGCGTTCGTACTTCACCGCGTCGGAGAAGCGTCGCGAGATGGGGCTCATGGTCGATCTCGCCGCCCGCGTGACGCCCATCCCCTGCGCGACGTCGCTCGAGGCACACGTGCGTGAGATCCGGCTCATCGCCGAGCATCGGCCACGGTTCAACCGACGCTCGAGCCGGCCGGAGAAGATCGCATGGCTCAAGATCACCGACGAGAAGTTCCCGCGCCTGTCCGTCGTGCGCGAGCAGCGAGCCGACGAGGCGACGTACCTCGGCCCGTTCCGCACGATGGTCGCCGCGCGGCTCGCCCGCGATGCGGTGCACGACGTCCGCCGCATTCGCCAGTGCACCACGCCCATCCGCGCCAAGGGCGGCACGGCGTGCGTCCTGGCGGAGATGGATCGGTGCGATGCGCCCTGTATCGGAGGCATCACCCAGCGCGATTACCTCGACCTCGTGTCGAGGTTGAGGCAGGAACTGCTCAACGAGCCCGGGTCCATCGTCAATGACGTCGAGGCGCGCCTGGCCCGCCTCGCGGGGCAGGAACGCTTCGAGGAGGCCCGCGCTGGGCGCGACGCCCTCATCGAGCTCCTGCGTGGGCTCGACCGTCACCAGCGCCGGGCACCCATCGTCAACAATCCGCATCTCATGGCGGCACGGCCACGTCGGGGCGGCGGCTGGGAGTTCGCCGTCATCCGACACGGTCGGCTCGCGGCGAGCGGTGCCTCACGACCCGGTCAGGATCCACGGCTGACGATCGAGGCCTTGCGGGCGACGGCCGAGGCCGTCGCGACCCCGCCTGCACACCGTTCCGCAGCGCTTGAGGAGGAGACGGAGGTGCTCCTGCGCTGGATCGCGCGCGCAGGCACCCGCATCGTCGAGACGGACGCGCCGTGGGTCAGCCCGCGGGATGCCGCGACACGCTACCTCGACGATCTCGATCCCGTCGTCCGCCGCGCGCACGAAGCGGCAGCCGTCGAATCCGGCGTGCTCGCGCATCCCGGACAGGGGCGGGCGACGACCCGTCAGTCGTCGAGCCCCAGATCGAACCCCGCGTCGAGATCGCGTTGGGAGTAGGTGCGAAAGGCCAGGTGCGTGTCGGTCTCGAGCACGCCGTCGACCTTGTTGATGCTTCCGGAGATCACCTCGGCGAGTTGCTCGTACGCCGTGACGCGCACCATCGCGATGAGGTCGACGCCTCCGGTCACCGAGTAGACCTCCGTCACCCCGGGCACGTCGGCGACGTGCTGGGCCACCTCGGGGATGCGTGCGACGTCCGCCTTGATGAGGACGATGGCGGTGATCATCGGGTCTCCTTCATGAGGGGCTCGGAATCGGCGTCTACGGCACTCGAACCGTGGATCCAGACGTCGAGGGTGCGTTGCGCGGCGCTGGAATCGACGGCCTCGGCAGCGCGCGTCATGCCCGCACGGATGCCGGACGCGAGGTCGTCCGCGCCACCGAAGAGGCTGCCGCGCTCGTACTGGGCGACGAGTGCGAGAGCCGCGCCGGCGTTGAGCAGGACGGCGTCGCGCACGGGCCCGCGCTTCCCGGCGAGGACGTCACGGACGACCTGAGCGTTGAACGACGCGTCTCCGCCGCGCAGCGCCTCGATCGGGGCTGGCGACAGCCCGACCTGCTCGGGCGAGATGCTCTCTTCGATGACCTCGCCGTCGTGCACCCACCACAGGCTCGACGTCGTCGCCAGGGTGAGCTCGTCGAGGCCGTCGTCACCCCGGAAGACCGCCGCATCGGCGCCGCGTTGCGCGAAGACGCCAGCCATGACCGGTGCCATCCTACGGTTCGCGCAACCCACAGCAGCGATGGCTGGGCGCGCCGGATTGGTCAGGGGGCCGAGGAAGTTGAACGCGGTCGGGACGGCGAGCTCCCGCCGCGTCGCGGCGGCGTGCCGCATGGCGGGGTGGAAGCTCTGGGCGAACAGGAACGTCATCGGGGCATGCGTCACGTCTTGCTGCAGCTCGTCGACGTCCGCGCTCAGGTCGACCCCGAGCGCTTCGAGAACGTCAGCCGTCCCGGTCGAGCTCGAGCTGGCTCGGTTGCCGTGCTTGGCCACCTTGACCCCGGCACCGGCGCACACGAGCGCGGCCATCGTCGAGATGTTGACGGTGTGTGCCATGTCGCCGCCCGTGCCGACGATGTCGAGGGCCGGCACGTCGAGCCTGAACGGCCGGGCGTGCTCGACCATGACGTCGGCGAGCCCCCGCAGCTCCTCCACCGTCTCGCCCTTGCTGTGCAGTGCGACGAGGAACGCCGCGAGCGGAACGGGGGCGACCTCCCCGTTCATCACGGCCGTCATCGCGGCGTGGGTCTGCTCTGGCGTCAGGTCCTCCCCACGCATGAGCTGGGCCACGAGGCTCGGCCACTTCATGACGGATCTCCTTGCACGTCGTTCGTCGTACCACCACCCTAAGCGGCGCCGTGACCGTGCGACAGGCGCGTCCACCGACGTCCCGCGTCACCGTGCTAGGCGCTGACGTGCGGGGTTGCAACCGCGTCAACACACACAGGAAGAACACCCTTCAACACCCAGCGAGCACACAGAGCAGATAACGAATATGTGTCCAATTGGGGGGCCGCTGTCATGATCGCTGCCAGGGCAGGACATAATGTCCGGGTGGCGACCGCAACTACAGCTCAGACGAGCGAACACGGCATCCCCGCCGGGCACGCACCGGCGACCCGACCCAACCTGACTGCCGTAGGCACGATGGTGTGGCTCGGGAGCGAACTCATGTTCTTTGCCGGATTGTTCGCGATGTATTTCACGATCCGCTCCGTGGCAGGCGACCTGTGGCACGAACGCACGTCGCACCTGAACGTGACGCTGGCGGCCATCAACACGACGATCCTCGTGATCTCGTCCGTGTGGTGCCAGCTCGGCGTGTTCAAGGCGGAGCACGGCATCCCCCACCGCACGGGCAAGCTGCTCGAGGTCGGCAAGTGGGGAATGCGTGAGTGGTACTCCCTCACCTACCTGTTCGGCGCGATCTTCGTCTCCGGCCAGATCATGGAGTACGCCACGCTGCACGAGGAGGGCATCTCCCTCGACAGCGACGCCTACGGCTCGATGTTCTACATCACGACCGGCTTCCATGGCATCCACGTGACCTGTGGCCTTCTCGCGTTCCTGCTCATCATCGGACGCACGTTCACCTCGCGCACCTACAGCCACCACCAGGCCACGGGCGCGATCGTGACGTCCTACTACTGGCACTTCGTGGACGTCGTGTGGATCGCGTTGTTCGCTGCCATCTACCTCCTCAAGTGATGCGCGACACCACTAGCAGAACCCGAACCCTGACTCCCCCGACCGCCGACAGGATGTCCTTGTGAGCACTCTCGCCGCCCGCCGCCGACACCCGGCCTCCCTGTTCGTCGTCCTGCTGCTGGCCCTGGTCGTCACCGGTGGCCTGTACGCAGCCTTCGCGCCGAAGAGCGCCAAGGCCGAGACGACGTCCGCCAGTGACGTCAACGCTGGCAAGCAGCTGTTCCTCGCGAACTGCTCGACCTGCCACGGCACGAACGCCACCGGCACGTCCGCCGGCCCCTCCCTCGTGGGCGTCGGCGCTGCCGCCGTCGACTTCCAGGTGGGCACCGGCCGCATGCCGCTCGCCGCGCCAAACACGCAGGCGCAGCGCAACACGAAGCAGTTCAGCGACAAGGAGATCGCCCAGATGGCCGCCTACGTGGCCTCGCTCGGCACCGGTCCCAACGTCCCCGAGAAGCAGTACACGACCCCGGGTGGCAACTCGGCCAAGGGTGGCGAACTGTTCCGCGTCAACTGCGCCATGTGCCACAACTTCGCCGGCTCGGGTGGCGCGCTGACGCGAGGCAAGTACGCGCCGCCGCTGACGTCCGTCTCGGGCAAGCACATCTACGAGGCCATGCAGACGGGCCCGCAGTCCATGCCGGTGTTCAACGACACGAACCTGTCGCCGCAGGACAAGAAGGACATCATCACCTACCTCAAGGACATCGAGAAGCAGCCTGCGCAGGGTGGTCACACCCTGGGCAACCTCGGCCCGGTCTCCGAGGGTCTGTTCGTGTGGACGTTCGGCATCGGCCTGTGCATAGCGGTGGCTGTCTGGCTCGGACGTAAGGCAGCGTGATGAAATTCCCCCGCTTCGGCTCTGACTCGTCAGACAGGAAACGCAACGAAATGAATGAAACCGGCGCGCATGCGCTCCCCGGTGACGGCCACCCGGACAACGCTCCGGTGAGCCCGAACGACGGGCACGTCGAGCGTTCGGGCGCACTACCCGAGCACTTCTCCGACCCGGGCCTGCCCCCGCACGTCCACCGTCTCGGTGACGAGGATCCGGCTGCGGCCAAGCGCTCCGAGCGCCAGGTCGCCATGCTGTTCCTGCTCTCGATGATCGCGACGATCGCGTTCGTCGTCTGCTACTTCGCGGTCGGCCGCGAGTCGATCATCTCGGTTCCTTTCATCGGCCCGATGAAGGCGCTGCACTTCGCTCTCGGCCTCACGATGGCGATCTCCATGCTGGGCATCGGCCTGGGTGCCATCCACTGGGCTAAGACGATCATGCCCGACGAAGAGGTCGTCGAGGAGCGGCACGAGCTCAAGTCCGACGACGAGGCCTGGGAAGCCGCCGCCAAGATCATGACGGGTGGCGCGGAGGCCGCGCAGCTGAAGCGTCGCCCGCTGCTCAAGTGGACGCTCGGTGGCGCTCTCGGTCTGTTCGCCGTCCCGGTGGCTCTTCCGCTGCTCGGTGGTCTCGGCCCCATGCCGAAGAACGACCTCGCGACGACGCTCTGGGACGAGAAGATCAACGGCCGCGGCCGCCGCCTCATGCGCGACCCCGAGGGCACCGCGATCCGCGCCTCGGACGTCACGCTGGGTTCGGTCTTCCACGTCCTGCCGGAGGGCATCAACACGACGGAGCACCCCCTCAACGAGAAGGCGAAGGCCTCCGTGCTGCTCGTGCGGCTCGACGAGGAGAAGATCAAGTCGGAGCGTCAGCGCAAGTGGGGTGTTGACGGCATCGTCGCCTACTCCAAGATCTGCACACACGTCGGCTGCCCCGTCGGCCTGTACGAACAGCAGACGCACCACCTGCTGTGCCCGTGCCACCAGTCCACGTTCGACATGACGGATGACTGCAAGGTCATCTTCGGCCCCGCCAAGCGTCCGCTGCCGCAGCTGAAGATCTCGGTCGACGACGAGGGCTACCTCGTTGCTGACCAGGGCTTCAAGCGCCCGGTCGGCCCGAGCTTCTGGGAAGACAACGGGAAGGAACTCAAGTCATGAGCACCGCTGCCTCTTCCGCGAGCGCAACGCACCCCACAACACAGCGTCAGGACCCGCAGGGCGGCCTGGCTGGCATGTCCAACTGGTTGGACGAGCGCACGGGCGGCGCCAAGGGCGTTCGCTTCCTCATGAAGAAGGTGTTCCCCGACCACTGGAGCTTCATGCTCGGTGAGGTCGCGCTGTACTCCTTCGTCATCCTCATGATCACCGGTACGTTCCTCACGTTCTGGTTCGTGCCGTCGCAGGGCGAGACGATCTACAACGGTCAGTACGTCCCGATGCAGGGCATCCAGATGTCGGAGGCCTACGCCTCCGCGATCGACATCTCGTTCGACATCCGTGGTGGGTTGCTGATCCGTCAGCTCCACCACTGGGCGGCGCTGCTGTTCATCGTGTCGATCATGATGCACATGTTCCGCGTGTTCTTCACGGGCGCGTTCCGCAAGCCCCGCGAGATCAACTGGGTCATCGGCACCCTGCTGTTCATGCTCGCGATCATCGAGGGCTTCATGGGCTACTCGCTCCCGGACGATCTGCTCTCGGGTACGGGTATCCGCGCCATGGAGGGCTTCATCCTTTCGGTCCCGATCGTCGGCACGTACATCTCGTACGCGCTGTTCGGTGGCGGCTTCCCCGGCGAGATGATCATCCCCCGCTTCTTCACGCTCCACATCCTCATCATCCCGGCGATTCTCGTCGCGTTGCTCGCCGCACACCTCATCCTGCTCGTCGTGCACAAGCACACCCAGTACCCCGGCCCGGGCCGCTCCGACAAGAACGTGGTCGGCTTCCCCCTCATGCCGGTGTACATGGCGAAGGCCGGTGGCTTCTTCTTCGTCGTGTTCGGTATCACGGCGCTGATCTCGGGTCTCATCACGATCAACCCGATCTGGATGTACGGACCGTACGAGCCGACGCAGGTGACGGCCGGTTCGCAGCCTGACTGGTACATGGGCTTCGCCGACGGTGCTCTCCGTCTGCTGCCCGGCGTGTTCGAGTTCCAGCTGTTCGGCCACACGTGGAGCATGAACATCTTCCCGGGTTCGATCGCCTTGCTGCCGTTGTTCTTCGGCGCCATCGCGGTCTACCCCTTCATCGAGGCCTGGGTCACGGGCGACAAGCGTGAGCACCATGTGCTCGACCGTCCGCGCAACGCTCCGACGCGCACGGCGATCGGCGTGGCGTTCGCGACGTTCTATGCGGTCCTCATGTTCGCGGCCGGCAACGACCTGATGGCGATCAAGCTGCACATGTCGATCAACGACATCACGTACTTCTTCCGCGTCATGGTCTTCCTCGGCCCGATCCTCGCCTACCTCGTGACGAAGCGCATCTGCCTCAGCCTGCAGCGTCGCGACCGCGACCTGGTGCTGCACGGGCGCGAGTCCGGACGCGTCATCCGCACGCCGGAGGGTCGATTCTTCGAGGCGCACGAGCCGCTCGACGAGTACACGCGTTGGCAGCTCGTGAGCTACGAGGCCGGTACTCCGAGCCAGATCGAGCTCGATGGTCTTTCGGGCAAGGAGCGGAGGAAGGCGAAGCGTCGCAACCGCTGGACCAACTTCTACTACAAGGACAGCATCGCCCCCGTCACTCCGGCCGAGCTCGAGGCAGCTCACCACCACGGTGACGACCACGCTCTCGAGGGCGCTCACTGAGTCGCCCGCGAGGATAACGCCGAAGGCCCCCGACATCACTGATGTCGGGGGCCTTCGGCGTATCTCGGCCGGGAGGCGTCAGGACGACGCTCCATGGCCACCTCAGGTGGGCCGGCCAGGGAGGAAGGGCAGCTTCCCGGGTGCAGGCGTCTGCGGGTGCCAGGTCGCCACGCGCTTCGGGTGGCGGAGTTCCGCGAGGCTGCCGGCCTCGCCCGGGATGGTGCTCTGGACGCACCGCATCGCCTCGATCCCCCTCGCCCGCGTTTGTCTCGCATTCGTCACCGGTCGTGAGGGTGTCGCCCACGCATCAGCTCATGCGTCCACGTGGTCCGGAGGGATTCTCCCCCGTCTCATCGTGCCGTACAGCGGTGCCTCGCTCGGCGGCCGGAGCCGTTCGCTCATCGCGCCCGGAGCCGCCTCGTGCTCACGTCAGGGCAACGTCGACATCGTGGCCGGAGCCGCCTCCTACTCGCGTCAGAACAATGTCGCCATCGTGCCCGGGGCCGTTTCGTCGTCGCCTCCCGGCCCCGGTCGTCGCTCAACGGCTGGTGGTCGTGGGGAGACGGCCGACGCCATACCAGCCTGCCCTGCCCCCGCCTGCGAGCGGGCACCCCTACAAGCGGGCATGAGGGCGCCGCCTCGGGAGGCAAGGAGCGCGCACCACGCTGTGAGAGGCGGCGGGCGCCCAGCAGCGTCTCTGCATGGTCCTTCGCCTGAGCTGATGGCGGCGCGCCCAGCAAGTCGCCCGTCGGTGCCCTGCGATGACGGCGGCGATTGGCCCTGGCCTGCTGTGCCGGCAGCGTAGCCGCGGCGCAGATGAGTCCCTGATTGTGGTGAAACACCGGTCGTCGCGCCCCCGGCCTCTTGGACGTGGGCGCAGCCACCGCGTGATCCTTCGAGTCAACCTCCTACAGAATCCTCGAACGGAGTCATCACGATAACCGCACCTCACATTGTCGACCCTGCCAGCGTGCTGGGCGAAGCCTTGTCCGAAGCAACCCGGACATGGTGCGCCACCTACTGCAAACCATGCTCAGCGCTCTGCTGTCCGCCGACGCGGACGCCGTGACCGGCGCCGAGTGGGGCCAACCCAGCCCGACACGCACGACCCACCGCAACGGCTACCGCGACCGCGACCTCGACACCCGCCTCAGCGCCCTCGACATCGCTGTATTGAAGCCGCGCTCAGGCGCCTACTTCCCCCGACTGGCTCATGGAACGATGCAAACGAGCCGAGTCCGCACTCAACACCGTCGTCGCTGACTGCTACCTTGCCGGCGTGTCCACGCCGCCGCATGGCCCCCCGCTACGCGCGATGCGGGGATCGCAGCGGGTGGTGCCCCCAAGCTGGTGAAAACCCTCGGCGCCAACGCACTGTCGAAGTCCTAGGTCAGCCGTATGGCCGCCGACCTCGACCAGCTCGTCGACGACTTCCGCAACCGCCCCCTGGGCGATGCAGGCCCGTTCACGTTCGTCACCGCCGACGCCCTCACGATGAAAGTGCTGAAGGACGCCGCGTCATCAACACCGTCGTCATGCTCGCCACCGGCGTCAACAATGACGGCCTCGTGAAATGCTCGGCCTGCGCGTGGCCACGAGCGAAACCGGGTCAGCGAGGAGCGAGTTCTTCGCCGACCTCGTCGCCCGCGGCCTGAGCAGTGTCTTGCTCGTCACCAGCGACGCCCACCCCGGTCTGCGCAAAGCGCTCAGCGCGAACCTGCCGGGCGCGAACTGGCAACCATGCTGCACTCACGACGTCGCGAACTCGTCGGGATCTTCTCCAGCCGCGACGCGATCGTGCACCTCGTCGGCGCCGTCCCGGCCGAACAAACCGATGAACGGGACGAAGGACGCCGCTACCTCGGCCTCGACGTCCTCGCCCGCTCACGCGCGGCCGTCCTCACCGACCCGCCCACCGAGCCAGGACACGAACCCATGCCCGCACTCACCGCCTGAACCCACCCCGCGAAGGAACACACCGTTACACCACTGCCAGAGACTTGAACGCCGGCGCGCCCAGGGGCGACGCGCACGAGCGCGAGCGAGACGCCGCGATCGCCGCACTCGCGCAAGATCCGCTGCGTGAGTTTGATTGTGCTTCGCAGTTGTGGACGCGATTCGCAGATGGGCACGTCATTGGCAAAGGGGGGACGGCAATCGCAATGTGGACGAAAATCGCAGGTACGCACGGGCCGGCTGGGGGGCGCCCGGGCGGCTTTGCCAGCCCCGCCACTGTCATCACCGCACCCTCGCGTGACGTCGCACAGCTGAACCAGCGAGCCCACCCCACCCAGACATGCAGATCGCCCCGCCCTTCCAGAGGAAGGGCGGGGCGATCTTTGGTGCGAGTGATCAGATGGCGTGCTCGCCACTGAAATATTCGAACGTCCATAGCACGACCGCAACGCAGACGAGCGGAGCGGCGATGAACACGATCCACCAGCCGACAGCCATCCCGAACGCGAGCAGCGAAATCGCAGCGGCGAGCCACAGCGGCGTCCACGAGTGGGGCGAGAAGAAGCCCTGCTCGCCGGACACGTCGCTGATCTCGCCCTCGGGGCGGTCGCTCGGGCCCGCACCCAGCTTGCGGTCGGTGACCGCGAAGTAACCGGCGATCATGAGGCCGAAGCCGGTGCTGAGCGCGAGGCCGACGACACCCACCGGCTCGTCCCAGTGGCTGAAGTGGCCGTAGATGAAGATCAGCGGCAGGTAGAAGAGGCCGAGCACGAGGAAGAGCTTGTATGACGTCTTCATGCGGTGTGAGCCTTTCCGCCCAGCTGGTCAACCGTGTCCTGCGCCGGCAGGACCGAGAAGACTCCGACCTCCGGGTGGTGCAGGTCGAACGCGGGGCGCTCGGAACGGATGCGCGGGATGCTGTTGAAGTTGTGACGCGGGGGCGGGCAGGACGTCGCCCACTCGAGCGAGGCCCCGAAGCCCCACGGGTCGTCCTCCGTGACGAGCGGCGCCTTTTTCCACGTGATGTACACGTTGTAGAGGAACGGCAGCATCGAGGCACCCAGCAGGAACGAACCAACGGTCGAGACCTGGTTCAAGAACTGGAAGCCGTCCTCTGGGAGGTAGTCCGCGTAACGACGGGGCATGCCCTCGACACCCAGCACGTGCTGGACGAGGAACGTCAGGTGGAAGCCGACGAACAGCAGCCAGAACTGGATCTTGCCGATCGTCTCGTTCAGCATGCGGCCGGTGAACTTGGGCCACCAGAAGTAGTACCCCGCGAACATCGCGAACACGACGGTGCCGAAGATCACGTAGTGGAAGTGCGCCACGACGAAGTAAGAGTCGGACAGGTGCAGGTCGAGCGCCGGGCTGGCGAGGATGACACCCGTCAGACCACCGAAGAGGAAGGTCGCGAGGAAGCCGAGCGCCCACAACATCGGAGTCTCGAAGGTGAGCGAGCCACCCCACATGGTGCCGATCCAGTTGAAGAACTTCACGCCGGTCGGGACGGCGATGAGCATTGTCATGACGGCGAAGAAGGGCAGGAGCACCTGGCCGGTCGCGTACATGTGGTGAGCCCACACCGAGACCGACAGCGCGCCGATGGCGATCGTCGCGAAGACCAGCGTCTTGTAACCGAAGATCGGCTTGCGCGAGAAGACCGGCAGGACCTCGGAGATGATGCCGAAGAACGGCAGCGCGATGATGTACACCTCGGGGTGCCCGAAGAACCAGAACATGTGCTGCCAGAGCATGGCTCCGGCCGTCTCCGAGTCGAACACGTGCGCATTCATCGTGCGGTCGAGGCCGAGGCCGAACAGAGCGGCGGCGAGGACCGGGAAGACGAGCAGCACGAGGATCGAGGTGATGAGCACTGTCCACACGAAGATCGACATGCGGAACATCGTCATGCCGGGAGCGCGCATGCAGACGATCGTCGTGACGAAGTTGACCGCACCCATGATCGAAGCGAAACCGGTCAGCGCGAGGCCGTAGACCCACAGGTTGCCGCCGAGACCGGGGCTGTAGGTGGTGCTCGAAAGCGGCGCGTACGCGAACCAACCGAACGAGGCCGCACCCTGCGGCGTCAGGAAGCCGGCCACGGCGATGAGGCTGCCGAAGAGGTAGAGCCAGTAGGCGAGCATGTTGAGTCGCGGGAAGGCGACGTCGGGTGCGCCGATCTGCAGCGGCATGAGCGCGTTCGCGAAGCCCGAGAACAGCGGCGTCGCGAACATCAGGAGCATCACCGTGCCGTGCATGGTGAACAGCTGGTTGAACTGCTCCGGGTTGTCGACGACCTGCAGGCCGGGCGACCACAGCTCGGCACGGATGACCAGAGCCATCGCACCACCGAGCAGGAAGAAGATGAACGACGTGATGAAGTACAGGTTGCCGATGACCTTGTGGTCGGTCGTCGTCAACCACTTGACGATGGTTCGGCCCGCGTTGAAGTCCTCAGGACGCCGTGCCTCGGGGCGCTGCTGAAGGCCTGCGGCGGGAGTCGTAGCCGTAGCCATTACTTACCCTCCTTGACGATGTCCGGCGCGCCGACACCCTCGGGCAGGTACTGCTGGTCCTGCGGGGCGACGCTGGAACGGTTGAGGGAGTTCGACAGGAAGCCGGACTTGCCCTGCTTGCGCAGGTCGTCCATGTGCTTGTCGTACTCCGCCTGCGAGACGACCTTCACGTTGAAGAGCATCTGAGAGTGGTACGCACCGCACAGCTCGGCGCACTTGCCCTTGAAGGTGCCCTCTTGCGTCGTGTCGACGGCGAACTTGTTCACCTTGCTCGGGATCATGTCGAGCTTCTGCAGGAACTGCGGCACCCAGAACGTGTGGATGACGTCGCGCGTCGTCAGCACGAACTCGACGCGCTTGTTCACGGGCAGGTACAGCGTCGGCAGTCCGGCCTCGGCGCCCGGCTTGCCGGCCTTCATGTCACCCATGACGCCGGTGTCGTAGGTCTTGGCGTCGACGTAGTTGAAGTCCCAACTCCACTGCTTGCCGACGACGTTGATCGTCACGTCGGGCTTCGGCTTGGTGTCGAGCAGCTTGTTCTCCAGCCCGACCGTCTTGCCGAACAGCACGGCGACCATGAAGATCGGCACGACCGTGTAGAGGATCTCCATCGGCACGTTGTACTGCATCTGCGCCGGGAAGCCCGTGTCGCTCTTGCGACGGCGGTAGCGCAGGATGCACCAGAGCATGAGGCCCCAGACGAGCACGCCGACGGCGAGCGCCCAGTACCAGGTGTCCACCCAGAAATCGATCACATGGTGGGAGTTCTCGGTGACGCCCTCGGGCAGCCAGCCGCGGCTGACCTCTCCGGAGCACGCGGTCAGCGGCAGTACCGCTCCACCGACACCGACAGCAGCAATTCGACGACGCCACGAGGGGCTCGTCTTCCGTAAGGGCCGACGCACAGCGTCCACCTTCCTCAGATCCATACCAGGCACATTCAAACCTTATCCCAGGCTCAGACTTCGCCAAGGGTCGGGGGGTATCTCCTGGCTCTAACGATTGCCTAACGGCACCCGCGCGCCCGGCACCAGACCGGTGATCGGCGGCGAGGTGACGAGGTGCGCGACGGCGTCGCGGTACGCCGGACGCTCCATGGTGGTGATGCCCAGGCTCGCGAGGTGGTCCGTGCGCCACTGCACGTCGATCAGACGCGGCCCGGGCTCGGCGAACACGACCTCGCTCAGCGCCCACAGCGCCACCTTCGATGCGTCAGTCGCGACGTGGAACTTCGACTCGCCGGCGAACAACCCACCGAGCGCGAGCCCATAGAGGCCGCCGACGAGTTCGCCGTCCTGTCTCACCTCGATCGAGTGCGCCACCCCGAGGCGGTGGAGTGCGCCGTAGGCCGAGGCGACGGCGGGGGTGATCCACGCGCCGTCACGGCTCGGGTCGGCGCAGGCGGCGACAACGTCGTCGAACGCGGTGTCGATGCTCACCTCCATCGTCCGGCCCGAGCGACGCAGGCTGCGGGAGACGTGGAAGTCACCGCGACGCAGGACGCCGCGCTCCAGCGGCGACCACCAGCCGAGCGGTTCGCCGCCGCCCTCCCCCAGACCCATCGGGAAGACGCCCTGGGAGTACGCCCCGACGATCGTCGCCGGTTCGAGGTCGGCGCCGAGGGCGACGAGGTCGTCATCGGCGTCGAAGTCGGCGTCGGCGAAGTTCCACCGGCACTCGAGCTCGAGCGGGTTCACGACCGCCGATCACGCAGGCGCGCCGCCACCTCGCCTGCCGCGGCGTCACCGTAAGCCGCGCGGAAGCGGTCGAGGAAGGCGGGCGCCTTCAGCACGTACTCCTGGGTGCCGACGGTCTCGATGACGTGAGCGGCGAGCACCGAACCCAGCTGGGCGCAGCGCTCCAGCTCGAGCTGCCACGACAACCCGGCCAGGAATCCAGCGCGGAAGGCGTCGCCGACGCCCGTCGGGTCGACCGCCTGCGCGATCTGGGCGACGGGCACGTCGATCGTCGGCTCACCGCGGCGGTGGATGCTCGCGCCGTCCTTGCCGCGGGTGATGACACGTACCCCGACGCGGTCGAGGATCTCGTCGGCGCTCCAGCCCGTCTTCTGCTCCGTGAGGTGCGATTCGTACTCGTTGGTGAACAGGTACTGCGCGCCGTCGATGATGTCGCGGATGAACGCGCCGTCGCCGAAGGCCAGCTGCTGGGAGGGGTCCGCGACGAACGGGATGCCCCGACGCCGGCACTCCTGCGTGTTGCGACGCATGCCCTCCGGGTCGTGCGCGCCGATGAGGACGAGGTCAAAACCCCCGTGGCGCTCGGCGATCGGGCCGAGTTCGACCTCGCGCCCCTCCGACATCGCACCCGGGTAGAACGACGCCATCTGCGCCATGTCGTTGTCGGTCGTGCAGACGAAACGCGCGGTGTGCTGCGTCTGCGAGATGCGCACCTCAGAGGTGTCGACGCCATGACGCTCCAACCAGGAGCCGTAGTCGGCGAAATCGGCGCCCACGCACCCGATGAGGATCGGGCGCAGGCCGAGGTTGCCGAGGCCGAACGCGATGTTGCCCGCCACGCCTCCGCGGCGGATCTGCAGGTCGTTCACGAGGAACGAGACCGAGATCTTGTCGAGCTGCTCGACGACGAGCGAATCGGCGAAGCGCCCGTCGAACGTCATGAGATGGTCGGTTGCGATGGAACCCGTCACTGCGATCTTCACCGCATCAACCTACCGTGAAACGCGTTCGGCGCCCACGCTGCCATCGCAGCAGTGGGCGCCGAGGCGGAGCCGATCGGATCAGCTGAAGCTGTCACCGCACGCGCAGGAGCTGCCCGCGTTCGGGTTATCGATCGTGAAGCCCTGCTTCTCGATCGTGTCGGCGAAGTCGATGGAGGCGCCGTCGAGGTACGGCGCGCTCATGCGGTCGACCACGACCTCGACGCCACCGAAGTCGCGCACGAGGTCACCGTCGAGGGTGCGCTCGTCGAAGTAGAGCTGGTAGATGAGGCCCGAGCAGCCGCCCGGCTGCACGCCGACGCGCAGGCGAAGGTCGTCACGGCCCTCCTGCTCGAGCAGGCTCTTCACCTTGGCTGCGGCGACGTCCGTCAGAATGACGCCGTGGGTGGCCGTCTCGGCCTGGGTGTTCGTCTCCACCGTCATCGTGGATCGATCCTCTCTCACGTCTTCGGTCCTGGTGGTCTCCAGGCCGTTCTTCGTGCAACACCGCGGCGGCCCGCCGTGTTCCCGCCCCACCTTACGCGCCGCCGAGGCGCGCCAGTGACGAGCGGACCGGCTCGAGCACTCCGACGACGGCGGCAGCCGCCGTCAGGCACGCGATGGCGGCGAGCAAGAACACGAACCGCCAGACGAACGCAGGGACGTGACCGACGCGCGCGAGCTCCATCGCGTCGTCACGCCCGACGTGGGGGCGGAACAGCTCGAGCGCGGAGCGCAGCCCGCCGACGAGCAGGAACCACGACGCGCTCGCCACGACGACGTTCGTGACGGGATCGGAGGCCCAACGTAGCGTCGCGACGAGCAACGCCCCGACGCACGCGATGACGACGACGCCGAACGCGTTGCGCAGGAGCAGTGCCATGAGTGCGACGACAACGGCGCCGGCGACGAGCCAGATCCGCGCCTGGTCTGCGCGCAGGGCGACCAGACCCCCGAGCCCGACGATCCCGGGCGCCGGGTACCCGGCCAGGAGGGTCAGCACGACGCCGAGCCCACCCTGTCGGCCGACGCTTACCGCCTCACCTGACGAATCACGGTTGAGCCGCACCGAGCGCACGCTGCGCCCCGCGAGAAGAGCGACGAGGGTGTGCCCCGCCTCGTGGACCGCGGTCACGGCATGACGCAACGGGCCGAACAACCAGCCTGCCAGCGCGCACACGGCACCGACGACGGCGCTCAGCAGCATGAGGTCGTCATTCATGTCCCGACATCGCCCCCTCGGGATGGATGAGGCTCTTGACCCCGGCCTTCACCACAGGCACCCGACAGCGGGTGAGGCCACGCGCCATCACGCAGGCCTCACCCGTCGTCGTCGAGCGCCCCGTGTCACGCGCCGTCCGAGGCCTTCGCGACGCGCTGCAGGAGAACCGCCTCGGCGAGGCAGACCTTCGCGAACTCGCCGAGGTGCAGCGATTCGTTCGCGCCGTGCGCGCGGGTGTCGGGGTCTTCGACACCGGTGACGAGCAGCGCAGCGTTGGGCATCATCTCCGCGAACAAGGAGACGAACGGGATCGAGCCGCCGATGCCGACGTCGACGGGGTCGCTGCCCCAGGCGTCACGGAAGGCGGCGCGGGCCTCGTCGTAGAGCGGGCCGGTGGCGTCGGCGTCGAAACCGGAACCGATCTCCTCGAGCTCCACCTCCACCTGCGCACCCCACGGTGCGTGGGAGCGCAGGTGCTCGGCGAGCGCCTCGTAGGCGGCCTGCGGGTCCTGCCCGGGGGCGACGCGCAGCGACAGCTTGGCTCGCGAACTCGCCGCGAGCGTGTTGCTCGCGACGTCGACGCCCGTCGCGTCGAGCCCGATGACGGTGATGCTCGGCCCACGCCACAACCGCGCGGTCAGCGGGCCCGTGCCGATGAGCTGCGTGCCCTCGAGCATGCCGGCGTCGCGGCGCAGCTCCTCGGGCGTGTAGTCGATGTCGACGTTCTCGTCGGAGTCCAGCCCGGCGACGGCGACGCTGCCCGCGTCGTCATGAAGCGTTGCGAGCAGGCGGCACAGCGTCGTCAGCGAGTCGGGGACGGCGCCCCCGAACATGCCCGAGTGCACCGAGTGCGCCAGGGTGCGGACGGTGACGACGGCGCGGACGGTGCCGCGCAGGGTCGTCGTCAGCGCCGGCGTGCCGACGGCCCAGTTCGCTGAGTCGGCGAGCACGAGGACGTCGGACGTCAGCTCGTCCGCGTACGTGCGCAGCAGTGCGGGCAGGGAGTCGGAGGCGATCTCCTCCTCCCCCTCGATGAAGAGGGTGACGGTGCAGGGCAGGTCGTCGCCCCAGGCGCGGATCGCGGCGATGTGCGCCATGACACCGGCCTTGTCGTCGGCCGCGCCGCGGCCGTAGAGGCGACCGTCGCGCTCGGTCGGTTCGAACGGCGGGCTCTGCCAGTCGGCGTCGTCACCGGGGGGCTGGACGTCGTGGTGGGCGTACATGAGGACACGCGGCGACCCTGCGGGTCCTTCCTTGTGCGCGATGACGGCCGGGCGGCCGCCCTCGGAGACGACCTTGACGTCCATCCCCTCGGCCTCGAGCAGCTTCGCGACGGCGCGCGCGGAGTCGTCGACGTGCTGTTGGTCGAACGATCCGAGGGAGACGCTGGGGATGCGCGTGAGGGCCTTGAGGTCCTCGACGACGCCGGGCATGAGGGTGGCGATGCGCTGGCGGAGATCCTCCGGGGCGCCCGCGTTCACGGTGGCAGTCACAGCCGCCACGGTATCCCCCGCGCGCCCGTGTCGGCGATGGGAGGCGCGCGGGCGTGACGTAAAGTGGCGCGGGTGCGAGCAGTGAAGAAGAAGACGAGCAGCGGCGCCACCGCCGTCGGAGCCACCGCGGTCGAGAAGGATGCGACGCGCGAGCCGGCCGCCCCGACGAATGATGCGGCGCACACTCCGCGCCCCGGTGCGAAGAACCGCCCGACGCCTAAGCGCAGGGACCAGGAGGCCGCTCGTCGGCGCCCCCTCGTCGAGACCGACCGCAAGGCAGCCAAGGCGGCAGAGAAGGAGCGCGCACGCGAGGCGCGCGCCCAGCAGCGCGCAGCCGCCGATCGTGGCGAGGAATCCGCGCTGCCGCTGCGCGACCGCGGCCCCGAGAAGCGCTACATCCGTGACCGCGTCGACGCCCGCCTCAGCCTGGGCGAGGTCGCGATGCCGCTCATGTTCATCCTGATCTTCTCGTGGTTCCTGCTGCCCAAGCTGGCCGCCATCACCCTGGCGCTCGTGTGGGTCATCGTGCTCGCGGGCCTCATCGACTCTGCCCTGCTGTGGCGCCGCATCAAGAAGGACCTCATCGCCAAGTTCGGTGCCGTGCCGCGCGGCGGCGCCCTCTATGCGGTGACGCGCTCGATGCAGATGCGCCGCCTGCGCTTCCCCCGTCCGACGGTGAAGCGGGGCGACACGGTCGCCTGACGCGCCTCACCTCGGCACGTCCAGAACGAACGCATGACGAAGGGGGTCGCACCATCCGGTGCGAGCCCCCTTCGTCATGTCGTCAGAGGAGACGCCGCCGAGGCGGGAGGCGCTCATCGCGTCAGCTGCTGCGCGTCTGCACCTCGACGAACGGCGGCTTCGTGACGACGGCCTCGAGCATGCGACCACGCACGTCGACGACGACCTGGTCGCCCTCGGCGAGCATTGGCGAGACGAGCGCGAGCGCGACGCCCATGCCGAGAGTCGGCGAGAACGTCCCGGACGTCACCTCGCCGAGTTCAGCGCCCTCGGCGTCACGCACGATGCAGTGCGCGCGCGGGATGCCGCGGCCGGTGAGCTTGAGGCCACGCGAGATGCGGCGCGGGCCCTCGGCCTTCTCCTTGGTCAGGGCGTCCTTGCCCCAGAACGCGTCCTTCTTCCAGCCGACGGCCCAGCCGGAGCGCGCCTGCACGGGCGTGATGTCGAGCGAGAGATCCTGCCCGTGCAGGGGGTATCCCATCTCGGTGCGCAGGGTGTCGCGCGCCCCGAGGCCACAGGGCAGACCCTCGTAGGGGGCCGCGGCCTCGACGAGGGCGTCCCACAGCGCGAGGGCATCGTCCCAGCGGCAGACGAGTTCGTAGCCGCGCTCACCGGTGTAGCCGGTGCGGCACACGGTGACGGGGCGGCCCTGCCAGTCGGCCTCGTCGAAGCTCATGTAGTCGTGGTCGACGGGCAGAGCGAGTGCGGAGACGACCTCGTCGGACTTGGGACCCTGGACGGCGAGCACGGCGTATTCCTCGTGCGCGTCGGCGACCTCGATACCCTCCGGCGCGGCCTCCTCGAGGCGGCGCACGACCTCGGCCGTGTTCGCGGCGTTGGGGATGAGGAACAGATCGTCCTCGGCCTTGACGTAGACGATCAGGTCGTCGACGACCCCGCCGCTCTCGTCGCAGCACATCGTGTACTGGGCCTGGCCGGGCCCGATCTTGCGCAGGTCGTTCGTCAGGCACGAGTTGACGAAGTCGAGCGCGCCGGCACCCTTCACCGTCGCCTTGCCCAGGTGGCTCACGTCGAAGATGCCGACGCGCTCACGCACCGCTGTGTGCTCGCGCACGACACCTCCGCCCGGATACTCGATGGGCATGTCCCATCCTCCGAAGTCGGCCATCTTCGGCCCGAGGGCGCGGTGACGCTCGTCGAGGGGCGAGAGCTTGTTCTCAGTCATGCCTCGAACCTACCGCGCCCACCACGTCCTACGGGCCGTTAAGCTCGCCCCAGCAGCACGCACGCCGATGACCTCGGCATCACCCACGAAAGGGGCCCCACATGGTCGACATCACCCTCAGCGACAAGAGCGCGGACGCCATCGCAGCCGACGCCACCGTCGTCCTCACCGCACCGACGAAGGACGGCGCCCGCGTCATCGACCCCGTCGGAGTCTCCCCCGCCGCCGTCAAGGCGCTCAACGAGGCTCTCGCGACGCTCGAGGCGAAGGGTCGCGCCGACGAGGTGCTGCGCCTGTCGGGTGCCGGCGACCTGAGCGGCCTCGTCATCGCCGTCGGCTCGGGCGTCGACGCCGAGCAGGCGCCGACGAAGGCCTCCGCGCTGCGTGACGCCGCCGGCGCCGCCGCGCGTTCGCTCACGGGCACCTCGAGCGCCGTCTTCGCCTTCCCCGCGGTCGCCGACGACCTCGTCCAGGCCATCTGCGAGGGCATCGCCCTCGGCGCGTACGCCTACACCGCGTACAAGAGCAAGCCGAAGGACGCCCTCGCCAAGGCAACGCTGCTCGTCACCGACGCGAAGTCCTCCGGCGCCCTCGCGGGCGTCGAGACCGCGGCGGCCGTCGTGACCGCGCAGAACTGGGCGCGCGACCTCGTCAACATGCCGCCGCTCGACCTCAACCCCGCCTCGTTCGCCGACATCGTCCGCAAGCGCATGTCGGGCACCAAGGTCAAGGTCGACATCATGGACGAGAAGGCCCTCGCCAAGGCCGAGTGCGGCGGCCTCATCGGCGTCGGCCGCGGCTCGGCGCGTCCGCCGCGCCTCGTGACGCTGACGTACAAGCCCGCGAAGGCGACGAAGCACATCTCCATCGTCGGCAAGGGCATCACGTTCGACTCCGGCGGCCTGTGCATCAAGCCCGCCAACGGCATGGCGACGATGAAGTGCGACATGGCCGGCGCCGCCGCCGTCGCGGCCTTCCTCGAGGCCGTCGCCGCGCTCGAGCTGCCGGTCGCCGTCACGGGCTACCTGTGCCTCGCCGAGAACATGACGGGCGCCGACGCGCAGCGTCCCGGCGACGTCATCCGCATGCACGACGGCACGACCGTCGAGATCGACAACACCGACGCCGAGGGGCGCCTCGTCATGGCTGACGGCCTGTGCTACGCCACCGAGGAGGAGCCCGATCTCATCATCGACATCGCGACGCTCACCGGCGCGGCCGTGCTCGCGCTCGGCAACCGCACGGCGGCGATCGTCGGCAACAACGACGAGGTGCGCGACGAACTGATCGCGGCCTCCGAGCGCGTCGACGAGCACATGTGGCCGATGCCGCTGCTCGAGCACCTGCGCCCGAGCATCGACTCCGAGGTGGCCGATCTCAAGCACACCGGCGAGCGCATGGGTGGGCTCATCACCGCGGCGATGTTCCTCAAGGAGTTCGTCGGCGAGAAGAACGGCGAGCAGATCGACTGGATCCACATGGACATCGCGGCGCCCGCGTTCAACGAGGGCAGCCCCTACGGCGTCAACCCCAAGGGCGGCACCGGTTTCGCCGTCCGCACCCTCGTCGAGCTGGCTCGCGCCTGATCGAGCAGGCCCGCGGGTGGGAACGGCCGTTTTCCTACCCGCGGGTATTCGGGGCGGGTTTCCGCAACCCCGTCCGCGAGTGACAAGATGGCCTTGATCGGGGAGATCCGCTCGCTGCGAAGTGCCCCGGAGTTCACAACTTCATCCGCGAAACCAAAGTGAATTTTGGATTGAGGAGACCTCCACCCATGTCTGACCGCGTGACCATGCCGGCCCTCGGCGAGTCGGTGACCGAAGGCACCGTGACCCGCTGGCTGAAGAACGTCGGCGACACCGTCGCCGTTGACGAGCCGCTGCTGGAGGTCTCCACGGACAAGGTCGACACGGAGATTCCGTCGCCGATCGCCGGAACGCTGCAGGAGATCCTCGTCGAAGAGGATGAAACGGTGCCGGTCGGCGCCGACCTCGCCGTCATCGGTGACGGCGACGCTCCCGCGTCGTCCGACTCCGGTTCCGACTCCTCCTCCGACGACTCGCAGGAAGCCGAGCCGCAGGCCGAGGCCGACGAGATGAAGGACGAGGCCGCCGAGAGCGCGCCGCAGGCGTCCGAGAGCTCGAACTCCTCGAACGACTCCGCTGCTGAGGTCTCCGGCGGCGAGAAGGTGACGATGCCCGCGCTCGGCGAGTCCGTCACCGAGGGCACGATCACGCGCTGGCTCAAGTCCGAGGGCGACGACGTCGCCGTTGACGAGCCCCTGCTCGAGGTCTCCACGGACAAGGTCGACACCGAGGTTCCCTCCCCCGTCGCGGGCAAGCTGACGAAGATCCTCGTCGCCGAGGACGAGACGGTGCCGGTCGGCGCCGACCTCGCCGTCATCGGCGGCTCGGCCGGTTCGAGTTCCTCCGACGACTCGGCCGAGGCCGAGAAGGCGCAGAAGAACCAGGACGAGGTCGACTCGAAGAAGCAGGACGAGGCCGTCGAGGCCGCGGAGTCGAAGAACGAGACGCCGGCCCCGGTCAAGGACGACGAGGCCGCCGAGAAGGAAGCCCCGGCGGCCGAGTCGTCGGCGAGCGAGGCGCCGAAGGACGAGGCCCCCAAGGCCGGCGCCGGCTCCGACAAGCAGCAGGAGACGTCGACGAAGGTCGACAACTCCGGCACCTACGTCACGCCTCTGGTGCGCAAGATCGCGGCCGAGAACAACATCGACCTGTCGACGATCACGGGCACCGGCGTCGGTGGCCGCATCCGTAAGCAGGATGTCCTCGACGCTGCGAAGAAGGCCCAGGAGCCGAAGCAGGAGGCCGCCCCGGCTGCGTCCGCCGCGGCTCCGGCAGCATCCTCCACCCCGGCCGCGTCGACGACGACGCCGCAGCCGTCCGCCGAGGCTCAGGCCAAGCGCGGCACGACAGAGAAGATGTCGCGTCTGCGCAAGGTCATCGCGCAGCGCATGGTCGAGTCGCTCGCCGTCTCCGCGCAGCTGACGGCCGTCGTCGAGGTCGACCTCACGAAGGTCGCGAGCATCCGTGCGCGCAACAAGGAGAGCTTCAAGTCTCGCGAGGGCGTCAACCTCTCCTACCTGCCGTTCATCACGACGGCTGTCGTCGAGGCGCTCAAGGCGTTCCCGCAGGTCAACTCCTCGGTCGACGGTGACAACATCATCTACCACAACGCCGAGCACATCGGCATCGCGGTCGACACGCCGCGCGGCCTGCTCGTGCCCGTCATCAAGGACGCGGGTGACCTGTCGATCGCCGGCATCGCGAAGAAGATCGCCGACCTCGCCGCTCGCACGCGTGACAACAAGGTGACGCCGGACGAGCTGGGTGGCGGCACGTTCACGATCTCGAACATCGGCTCGAACGGTTCGCTCATCGACACCCCGATCATCAACCAGCCGCAGGTCGCCATCCTCGGCACCGGCGCGATGGTCAAGCGTCCCGTCGTCGTCACCGATGAGTTCGGCAACGACTCGATCGCGATCCGTCAGATAATGAACCTCGTCCTCACCTACGACCACCGCGTGGTCGACGGCGCCGACGCCGGTCGCTTCCTCTCGGCCATCAAGGCTCGCCTGGAAGAGGGCGCCTTCGAGGTGTGATCGTCGCGGGCTAGTCTGACCGCATGACTGGACAGCGCATCGCCATCACCGGTTCCTCCGGAGTGATCGGCGGTGCGCTGTCATCATGTCTGCGTCGCCGCGGCGACACCGTCATCCGGATCGTCCGACGACCGGCGGTCACACCCGGCGAGGTGACGCTGCCCGAGGCCCGCAGCTCGAACAGCCGATTGGTCGAGACGCTCGCCACCGTCGATGCGGTCGTCAACCTGGCCGGGGCGGGCGTCGGGGATCATCGGTGGAGCCGCGCGTACAAGGACGCGATTCGCGAGTCGCGGATCGAGACGACGTCGAGGCTCGCCGACGCACTGGCGGAGGTGCCACAACGGATTCGTCTCGTCTCGGCTTCGGCGATCGGCTTCTACGGCGATCGCGGTGACGAGGTGCTCGACGAGACGAGCGCACCCGGGGAAGACTTCCTCGCTCGCGTCTGCATCGAGTGGGAAGCTGCGGCGATGAGGGCTGCGAAGCGCCACGACGTCGCCCTCGCGCGCACCGGTCTCGTCATGACGGGCGAGGCCGGAGCGTTCGCTCCCCTCCTGACGACGACGCGGCTGGGCGCAGGGGGCCCATTGGGTTCGGGGCGGCAGTGGTGGAGCTGGATCACGCTGCGTGACGAGGTGCGCGCGCTGGTGTTTCTTCTCGACCACCCCGACGTCGTCGGGCCCGTCAACCTCGTCGCACCGCGCGCGAGTCGGCAGGCCGATCTCGCACAGGCACTCGCGCGCTCGCTGCGGCGCCCCGCTGCCCTGCGCGTACCGAAGGGGGCATTGCGCTTCGTCCTCGGTGAGATGGCCGACCAGGTGACCGCGTCGACGCGGGTACGCCCCCACGTGCTCGAAGCTGCCGGGTTCGACTGGCAGGACGAGAACCAGGACCAGGCGCTCGACCGGCTCGTCGCGTCGGCGCTCTGACCGGCGCGCGTCGGGAGGCTGATCGGGCGCGTGGCGCGCTCTCGTCCGGTTCATGGCGGAGATGCGCCTCAGCTCGCTGACCAGGACGAGATGCGCCAGCCCGTGCCGTCGTGGCTGAGGACGAGCCGGACGTCATCGTGACGCGCAGCAACACGCTCGCTCGCGGTCTTGGTGCGGACGTCGTACCCCGACGTCGTGATTCGGCTCGTCAGGCACACCTGGCCACCGCTGCATGACGTCGGCGTCAGCGCGCCGATCGCGTAGCCGAGGCCGTCGTACGACGCGCCCTGCGCGCTCGCCCGCGTGAAGGCCTGCAGGTCGTGCGTGTGAGCAGCCGAGCCCGGCACGAGGCACCGGCCCAGGCCTTCTCGATCCAACGTCGACCAGGCCTTGGCCCGGCAGTCGAGCAGCGCCACGACCTCCTGACGCGTCGGAGCCGTCATCGTGGGCGTCTTCGCACCGGACGCGGGCACCGCCGTCCCCGCCTCCGGGTTGGTCGAGGGCGACACCGCGTTCGGCATCGTCTTCGACGGCGGTGCGGGCGTCACCGCCGTCGAGGACGTCGTCGAGTTCGCCGGTGTCACACCAGGGTTGGCGCGCGCGTAGGCCGCGCTCGTCGAAGATCCGGCGTCATTCGCCGAGTCTCCGCCTGCGTGAACGGGCCACATCGCTGCTGCTGTGACGACGCACGCCCCCAGCAGCGCCGCGGGCACCCAGCGACCAGCTCTCCAGCACGCGCCCGCCGCGTCAGCACGTCGCCCAGCGTCGACGGCCCCTGGACGCCACGTCCGTCTTCCCCCGACCTCGCCGCGGGTTTCAGCGCCACGACGCCCCCGTCGCCCACGACGTCCGCCCCTGAGTGACGACCCATGGCGCTCCGCGTCGGCCGGCTCGAGGAACTGCCGCCGCTGCGCCTCGTCCCGCAGTCGTCGCGTGATCGACTCACCAACGGCAGGGGTGTCACTCCCCTCGCCAATCGGCACGGCGGTCGGCACGGGCACCGGGCGTGCGGTGGCGACACCGCGCAGCCGGGTCGCCAGCTCCGCGGCGTGCGGGCGCGACGACGGCGTCTGTGCGAGGCACGCCGTGATGAGGTCGACGAGCGCGTCCGGCGCGTCGGGCAGGACGTCGACGAGGTGCGGCCGCAGCGCTGCGACGGGCGGCGGCATCCCCAGGAGACAGAACCAGGCGAGCGCCCCGAAGGAGTACACGTCGGCCGCAGCGCTGGGCGGTTCGCCGTCGACGATCTCGGGAGCGACGAACCCGTAGGTGGCCCAGTCGGCCCCGTCGGCGCGTGCCGCGACACGCGTGGCCCCCAGGTCTGCGATCGCAGGGCGTCCCTGGTGGTCGAAGAGAATGTTGGACGGGGTGAGGTCGGCGTGCACGCATCCTCGGTCGTGGAAACCCGCCATGGTCGCCGCGACCGGAGCGAGCGCCGTCACGCACTCGCCGACGGTGAGTCCGCCGCGTCCTCGCACGACGTCGTCGAGGCTGCCTCCGGCCATGTACTCGAGCACGAGCGCGCTGTGGCCCTCGGCGCTCGTCGTGAGATCGAGGGCCTCGACGACGTGGGGCCCCGCGTGGCGCCGCAGCATCCGCCATTCCGAACGCGCCGTGATCGCGGGTTCCGTGCCGACCTTGATCGCGACGGTGCCCTGCGGCCCGGTGGCGCGCCACACCGACGAGCTGCCGCCCTGCCCGATGAGCGCTTCGATGGTGTATCCGGCGATCGTGGGTGCGGTTGCGTCGGGCATGGTGACTCCTGGGTTCGGCGTGCGAGGGGCGCCGCGGTCGGCGTCACTGGTTCCACTGTCGCCCAGGAGGGCCGAAGCGTGCGTCGAGTTATCCACAGGCAGGCCGGCGGCCGTCGCGGCGTGTCGGAGAGTACGCTCGGGGGATGCGTATCCAGCACCTCGGCTTCGCCCCTGACTTCGTCGACTACGAGCAGGCGTGGGAGGTGCAGCGTCAGGTCCACGCCGACGTCGTCGCGGGCGGCGAGGACACGGTTCTGCTGCTCGAGCACTCCCCCGTCTACACGGCGGGCAAGCGCACCGAGGCGCACGAGCGTCCCTTCGACGGCACGCCCGTCGTCGACGTCGACCGCGGCGGCAAGATCACGTGGCACGGTCCGGGTCAGCTCGTGGGCTACCCGATCATGGCGCTGCCCATCCCCATCGACGTCGTCGCGCACGTGCGTCGCCTCGAGCAGCTCATGATCGACGTGTGCGCCGAGTTCGGCGTCGACGCCGACCGCGTGGAGGGACGTTCCGGCACCTGGGTGCTCGCCGACGACAAGGGCCCCGACCGCAAGATCGGCGCCATCGGCGTGCGCGTCTCGAAGCGCGCGACGATGCACGGTTTCTCGCTCAACTGCGACTGCGACCTGTCGTGGACGCAGACGATCGTGCCCTGCGGCATCGCCGATGCCGGGGTGACGACACTGAGCCGCGAGGTCGGTCGTGACGTCACCGTCGCCGAGGTGCTCCCTGTCGTGGAGCGTCACCTGTCGGCGATCGTCGCCCCGTCGAAGGCGGCGTGAGCGCCGTCCGCGTACTCGCCGGGAAGTTTTCACCCGCGTACGCTGTTGTTCTGAGCGCTGGCGCGCATCTTCGCGCCGTGTCGCCCTCAATCGCCAAGCCGAGGAGTGCTTTTCTGTGACCGTCGCGCCCGAAGGCCGTCGACTGCTGCGCGTGGAAGCGCGCAACGCCGAAACGCCCATCGAACGAAAGCCGAGTTGGATCCGCACCACGGCGAAGATGGGCCCGGAGTACAACTCGCTGCAGAATCTCGTCAAGGGTGGCGGCCTGCACACCGTGTGCCAGGAGGCCGGCTGTCCCAACATCTTCGAGTGCTGGGAGGACCGTGAGGCCACGTTCCTCATCGGCGGCGACACCTGCACGCGACGCTGCGACTTCTGCGACATCGCGAGCGGCAAGCCGTCCGCCCTCGACCTCGACGAGCCGCGCCGCGTCGCCGAGTCCGTCCGTGAGATGGGCCTGCGCTACGCCACCGTCACCGGCGTCGCGCGCGACGACCTGCCCGACGGTGCCGCGCAGCTGTACGCCGACACCGTGCGCCTCATCCACGAACTCAACCCGAACACGGGTGTCGAGATCCTGCCGCCCGACTTCGGCGCCGTCCCCGAGCTCGTCGGCAAGGTCTTTGACGCCCGCCCCGAGGTGTTCGCCCACAACCTGGAGACGGTACCGCGCATCTTCCGACGCATCCGCCCGGCGTTCACGTATGAGAAGTCGCTCAAGGTGCTGACGATGGCGCGCGAACAGGAGCTCGTGACGAAGTCGAACCTCATCCTCGGCATGGGTGAGGAGGAGCACGAGATCGACCAGGCGCTCGTCGACCTGCACGAGGCGGGCTGCGACATCATCACGATCACGCAGTACCTGCGCCCCTCGAAGCTGCACCACCCGATCGACCGGTGGGTCAAGCCGGAGGAGTTCGTGCACTGGTCCGAGCGTGCCGAGGAGATCGGTTTCTCCGGCGTCATGGCGGGTCCGCTCGTGCGTTCCTCCTACCGAGCCGGCCGTCTGTACGCCCAGGTCATGGCCAAGCGCGGCCAGGAGCTGCCGGAGAACCTGCTGCACCTCGCGGAGGCGGCGTCGTCGCCGGCGCGTCAGGAAGCTGCGTCTTTGGTGGCCCGCGCCGAGACCCGCGTATCCTGACCCCATGGCATCAACCTCCCCCACCAACGAGCCCAAGAAGTCGCGGTTCCGCCGCGGTTCGAGCGGCGGCGCCACGAAGGCCGACGGTGCGTCGAGCACGAGAGGCGAGGCCAAGGAGCCGGGCCGCTCCGCTCAGTTCCGTCAGGTGTTCGAGACGGCGCGCGCCAACGACCCCGCGCTGCTGGCGTGGATGATCGGTGCGTTCGCGCTCGTGTTCGTGCTGCTGCTCATCATCGGCTTCAGTATCGGCCACCCGATCTACCTCGGCATCATCGGCGTGCTGCTGGGTGTGCTCGCCGCACTGCTCGTGCTCGCCCGCCGCGCGAACACCGCGATCTACAAGTCGATCTCGGGTCAGCCGGGCGCGAGCGTCGCCGTCATGTCGTCGCTGCGCAAGGGCTGGTTCGTCGAGCAGGAGCCCGTCGGCGTCGACATGGGCCGCAACCGCCAGG
Organism: Dermacoccus sp. Ellin185; assembly: GCF_000152185.1. NCBI lineage: Bacteria > Bacillati > Actinomycetota > Actinomycetes > Micrococcales > Dermacoccaceae > Dermacoccus > Dermacoccus sp. Ellin185. Next base: position 39,022 of record NZ_AEIQ01000099.1, read on the forward strand.
TGCGCGACCTCTCGGGTGCCGCGATGGTGTACCGCGCCGTCGGCAAGCCGGGCGTCGTGCTCGTCGCGGAAGGCCCCAAGGGCATGGCCGAGCGTTTGCTCTCCAGTGAGAACAAGCGCACGACGCGGGTGCTCGGCCCCGAGGTTCCGGTGCACACGCTGCGCGTCGGCACCGACGAGGGCTCCGTCCCCGTCGAGCGTCTGCAGAAGGACATGCAGAAGATGCCCAAGGTGCTCACCGACGACGAGGCCGCTCGCATCACCAAGCGCTTGCGCGCCCTTGGGTCGGGCCGCCCCGCAGCTCCGGCCGGTATCGACCCCACGAAGGCACGCGTCAACCGCGCCGCGATGCGTGGCCGCTGAGCCTCCCACGCACGAACACGAGAGCCCGCCACCTCGAGGTGGCGGGCTCTCGTGTGTTCTGGGGCTTGTCGCGTGGCCCGCGCCCACGTGGTGCGACGCGGCGATGCATGTCGTCCCATCCGGGTGACGGGGCGTGCGGCGGGGCAACCCGCATGGGTCGTGCCGTGAAGGTCATGCTGCCTGGGGCGTGCGCGCGGCGAGCGTCAATGTCGCATCGAGTTCAACGCGAACGGACGATGACGGTGCCGGCGAGCTTGTCGTGCAGCCCGCGTCCGCTCGAGTCGGTGACGACGGCGGGGATCGCGAGGCAGAGCAGCACGGTGCGGACGGCGCCGGCGAGCAGACCGGGGGCGGCGCCGTCGCTGACGCGCTGCACCTGCATCCCCATGGCGCGGTGCCCGAGCGTCATCCCGAGGGTGCTGACGAGCAGGAGGTTCTCGACGGCGAAGACGGCGAGCGGTTTGAAGCCCTCGGCGCCGCTCCCGCCCCAGCGGTAGCCCAGCAACCCCATGGCGATGACGGAGCAGAGCGCCCAGTCGATGAGCAGCGCGACGGCGCGCGGGGCCAGCCGCGCGATGGAGCCGGGGCCCTCGACGGGGCGGTTCTCGGCGGGGTCGGCATCGGCGAGGGGGGCAGCTGGGGGCACGTTCGTTTCCGTTCGGTGGTGTCTCGCACTGTGAGTAGTAGCGCGCCCTCCAAGACTAGAGGTGAGGTGCCTGGATAGGTTGGAGGGGTGGTCGCGCGCCGTGCGCCGACCGGCGTGAACTGTTCACATGTTTCGTAACACCGACGAAACATGAGGGCCATGCCCGGGTAATCGGGGGGTCCTAGCATCATGGGCAACACGTGGTGTGGTGTCGACCGGCATCGCACACCCCAGTCAGGAGGATCCATGTTCAAGACCGCTGAAGAGGTCGTGAAGTTCATCGAGGATGAGGACGTCAAATTCGTCGACATCCGCTTCTGCGACCTGCCGGGCGTCATGCAGCACTTCAACATCCCGGCCGAGAGCTTCGACGCTGAGGCGATCGAGACCGGCCAGATGTTCGACGGCTCGTCCATTCGCGGTTTCCAGGCCATCCACGAGTCCGACATGAAGCTCATCCCGGACCTGCAGACGGCCTACCTGGACCCGTTCCGTGAGTACAAGACGCTCATCATCAACTTCTCGATCGTCGACCCGTTCACGGGCGAGCAGTACTCGCGCGACCCGCGCAATATCGCGGCGAAGGCCGAGGCGTACCTGAAGTCGACGGGGATCGCCGACACGGCGTTCTTCGGCGCCGAGGCCGAGTTCTACGTCTTCGACGACGTGCGTTTCGAGACGAAGCAGAACGCCGGCTACTACTACATCGACTCGATCGAGGCGGCCTGGAACACGGGCCGCGTCGAAGAGGGCGGCAACCTGGGGTACAAGACCCGGTACAAGGGAGGCTACTTCCCCGTCCCGCCCGTCGACCACTTCGCCGACCTGCGCGACGAGATGGTGCTGAAGCTGCACGAGGTCGGCCTCGAGGTCGAGCGCAGCCACCACGAGGTCGGCACGGCCGGTCAGATGGAGATCAACTACAAGTTCAACACCCTGCTGCAGTCGGGTGATGACGTCATGAAGTTCAAGTACGTCATCAAGAACGTCGCGTTCCAGAACGGACGCTCGGCGACGTTCATGCCGAAGCCGCTGTTCGGCGACAACGGTTCGGGTATGCACACGCACCAGTCGTTGTGGAAGGACGGCGAGCCGCTGTTCTACGACGAGCGTGGTTACGGTGGCCTGTCGGACATCGCTCGCTGGTACATCGGTGGTCTGCTCAAGCACGCGCCGTCGCTGCTCGCGTTCACGAACCCGACGGTCAACTCCTACCACCGTCTCGTACCGGGTTACGAGGCGCCGGTGAACCTCGTGTACTCCGCGCGCAACCGTTCCGCGTGCGTGCGTATCCCGATCACGGGCACGTCGCCGAAGGCGAAGCGTGTCGAGTTCCGTGTCCCGGACCCGTCGGCGAACCCGTACCTGTGCTTCGCGGCGCAGCTGATGGCGGGCCTCGACGGCATCAAGAACCGCATCGAGCCGCCGGAGCCGGTCGACAAGGACCTGTACGAGCTGCCGCCCGAGGAGCACGAGGCCATTCAGCAGGTTCCGGGTTCGCTCGGTGACGTGCTCGACGCGCTCGAGGCCGACCACGAGTATCTGCTCGAGGGTGACGTGTTCACGGAGGACCTCATCGAGACGTGGATCGAGTACAAGCGTCTGAACGAGATCGACCCGATTCGTTTCCGTCCGCACCCGCACGAGTTCGAGATGTACTACGACATCTGAGCAATGACGCGATGAGAATCCCCCTGGGGACTCACTGGGGACTCAGCTGAGACCGTCCGTTCCGCCATGGCAGCCGCCACGGCCGAGCGGGCGGTCTCGTCCTTGTCCGGCCACAAGTGCCCGTAGACGTTCAAGGTCGTCGTCGCGTTCTTGTGCCGCATCCTCGCCTGAACGATCTTCACGTCGAGCCCCGCCGAGATCAGCAAGCTCGCGTAGTAGTGCCGCAAGTCGTGGAACCGGAATCCCTCGGGCAGATCCTCGACGCTCCCCCGAACCTCGCGCATGGCGCGCTCGATGGCCCAGGGCGTCGCCTGGCGCCCGATCTCGTTCGTGACGACGTACTCGCCCGCGCCGCCCTCGACGGCCTTCGCCAGCATGAGCGATAAATCGTTCGGGATCGGAACCGGCGTCCGCGAGTAGTCCGTCTTGAGAGGCTCGGCGGGGTACTGCACCGCCGGCGTGACGATCCCCCGCATGAAGTCGACGTCGGCGGCACGAAGGCCGGCGCACTCGGCGAGGCGCAGCCCGGCGAACGCTGCGAGCAGGACGGCCGGGCGCAGATGCTCGGGGAACTTGTCATGCAGCGCCCACACCTGAGCCGACGTCGCCACGTAGGGCCGCTGCTCCCCCTGCGACGGCGCCGTCCGCCTCGAGCACGGCGAGCGGTGAATGAGCCCGTCGTGAACCGCGTCCCCCATGATCTGAGCGAATCGGCGGTAGGTCGCGTAGACGTAGCTCTGCGCTCGCCCGTCTCTCTGCATCGTGGCGACCCAGGCGTTCACGTCGGACGGCTTCACCGACCGAACCGGTACGTCGCCGAACGTGGCGCGGATGATCTTCACGTGCGTCTCAGCCTGTCGATACGTCGACGCCTTGCGTGACGAGTAGCCGGCGAGCCACGTCTCGCACCACTCCCCGACCGTCATTCGCTCCCGCGCCGGATCCACCCATGTCCCCGTGTGGATCTCCGACGCCTTGAGCTGCAACCACTCCTTCGCCTCGCGCTTGGTGGCGAACCCCTTGGAGAACTGCTTGCCGCCCTTCTCGCGCCGGTATCGCGCCCGGTAGCGCAGACCGACGCCATAGCGGTCGGTGTGCACCTTCTCGCCGTCGCGCTCGACGACCCAGCGGTCGTCGATGTGGGAGCTAATCATCCTGTGACTCCCGGCGCATGAAGGTGATGTCCTCGAGCGTGACCTCGCGCATCTCGAACCGCTGGTTGAACTGCGGCGTCTCGAACTCCGAAAGGAGACCGCGATCCCTGCAGGCCGCGACCATGCGCCCGGCAGTGGCGCGCGAAACCCCTGCAGCCCGCGCCACCGCCGCCGTAGGACCGTTACCCAATGCGCTGGCAAGTCGGTAAACCAGCGCGGTCCACTCCAACACGTCTTGAACGCGGTCGCCGTTAGGCCACTGCCCCCGAAGGTCGGGCGGCATGATCAGAACGGCCGGGTTGCTGCCCCAAAGAATTCGCCCTCCCTCGAACCTGACAAAAATGACTTGGGCTAGCGAGTCGCTAAGGATGGTTGCTATCGGTACTTTGCGCAGGGATTCGGATGTGACGCCGGTGCCACTGCGAGGAACCACGGTGACACGTACCGCGTATGGGCCGAGGACGTGAACACGCACGTCGATTTCCACTTCCCATTCGTCGGCGATATTGGCGTGCGCCACGTAACGGGAAGGCGCGTTGATCCCCGGCGCCAACACGACGCAATTGCTTTGGTCTCGGACGAACTCATCTGCGATGGGGTCGGTCCACACATCTAGTAGTGACACGATCCAACGATCCCACGCGTGAGCCAGCTCCGTCAAAGGTGTTGCACGGAAGCCAACACATGCCCTATCGTGAGTCATGCCCGACGTGACTCGCTCACGTCAACAATGACTCACAGGAGGAATCGTGAACGCCAAAGCAGGGCTCCACAAGATCGGGGAGATCTCCGAGTACACCGGCATCCCCGTCTCGACGCTGAGGTTCATGCGGCACCAGCACCGAGGCCCGAAGAGCGCACTTGTCGCCGGCAGGATCGTCTATCGACTCGAGGACGTGGACCGGTGGCTCGACGAGCAGTTCGAGAACGACCCGACCAACACCGCCGCCTGACGCGGCACCACGAAGGAGAACTGAGCATGCAGACCATCACCCAGACCGCTACCTGCCCCCGCTGCTCGTCTGAGTACGACCCCCGTTACCCGGCCATGAGCCGCGTCACCGGCGAGCGCGATATTCCCGTGTGCTCCATCTGTGGCGGGGATGAGGCAGTCGGACGCGGCGTCGTGCCGCGCGAAAAGTGGCCGCTCGAGGCGCTCACGTGGGGGCCGTGCCCGTCGTGGTGCGAAGCGCACACCGCTGCGCTGCCCGGCATGCACCTCGGCTCCGTCGTCGTCGGCGAGATGAACGTGACGATCCGTTCCGGCGACGAGACGGTCGATGGAGGGAAGCCTCACGCCGACCTCAGCGGATACGACTGGGCGAACGGGCAGCAGCTCCGTGACTACGCTGCGGCGCTTCACCGAGCGGCAATCGTCATGGAGCGCGGCCCCATCCTGGCGGATCCCGGCCCCGACGAGGACGAGGTGACGACACGCTGCTACTACGCCGAGGGCGACGACTGGCGCGTCGAGGTGTACCGCATCGGTGAGGATCCTGAGCTTCACGTCGACGTTCAGACCGACGGCGTCTTCAGCCTGGCGACGCTGCGCGAGTTCGGCGCCGCCGTCATGGGCGCGGACGCCTTCCTGGCGAAGACGGGCGAGGTGCTCAAGGGGATGCTCGCCGACGACGAAGGGGCCGACTGTGACTGAACCCCCGAACATGAAAACGGCCGCCGCCGAGCTGCAACTCGACGGCGACCAGAGCGGCGATCACCTGGAGGGCAATGCCGTGCACAAGATTAACGAAGCCAACAACGGGCAACAGATGTGGTGGCGGGACGCTGAGATCATCCTAGCCTCGAGAGCCGCATCGGGAGAACCTTTCACCGCCGATGACCTGCGGGCCGACGGGCTCGGCGAACCGGACAAGCCGGCGCGCTGGGGAAGCCTGTTCCGGCAGGCGCAGATGAACGGCGTCATCGTCGCCGTGGGCGTCGTGAACTCCAAGCGGACCCAGCGTCACGGATCACTCGGGCGCGTCTGGGTAGGTGCCACGGGCGAGGGAATCGCCGCCTGATGCCGAGCAACGACCACCAGACCGGGGATGACTCGGTCTGGTGGCGTAGCCGGTGGCTCGACGCTATGGCAGTGGCAGGCGTCAAGCCGATGCCCCGGCTCGTGGCGTACGTGTACGCCGACCACGCTCGGCAGCGGCGTGACGCGTGGGTGCCGATCTCCCGGCTCATCGAGCGGACGGGCATGAGCGAGAGCACGGTGATCCGCTCTCGCAAGAGCCTTGTCTCCGACGGCTGGCTCGTCGAGATGCAGGGCGCGAGTCAGCACCGGGCGGCCCTGTTCGCGTTCGTGATCCCCGAGGCATTCAGACCTGTCACAGCGACACCCCTGGAGGATCCAGACCTGTCAGAGCGACTGCCCAGACCTGTCACTCCGACTGCCCAGACCTGTCAGAGCGACACCCAATCAATCTCTGACCAATCTAAGAACCAATCTCTCTCACCGGACCAACGCGTTCTCATGCAGCTTCTCGACTGCGCAGCGGACGACGAAAGAGTGGATGCAGGGATTCGTCTCATCGCAGCCCGACAGCCGGCGAAGCCGGCGTCGTGGCTGCGAGCAGTCCACTCGAACGGCGACCTCGAGGACCTCATCGCCAACGAGATGAAGCCCGACACGCGACGCATCCCCGGCCGCGACTACTGGGACAACGGCGGCACCTTCTTCGACAAGCCGAGCCCCAGCCGCACGACACCCAGCATCGAGCACATCATCTGCACCGGCGTCCTCGACGACGGCAGCACGTGCGCTCAACCCATCCACCCGAACCGGCGCGACCGCCCGTGCATCGTCTGCGGACAGATCAACCGACCAACCTTCAAGGACGTGAACGCATCATGACCTTCACACCCTGCATCGACTGCGGTGAACCCTCACCCACCACGCGATGCCCCGAGCACACCAAGCCCGACCTACGCGGCACAGCGACCCAGCGCGGCTACGACTCCACCTGGGCAGCCCTGAGCCGCCGAGCGCGCCGCGCACAGCCGTTCTGCACCGACTGCGGCGCCCGCGACGACCTCACCGTCGACCACTCGCCTGAAGCATGGGCCAGGAAGAACGCCGGGCTCGTAATCCGGCTGCAGGACGTAGATGTCTGCTGCCGGTCCTGCAACTCCAAGCGCGGCCGAGCTCGACCCACGGGGGAGAACCCCAAAAGGGTGGGGCAAGCACCCCCGGTGAAGGCAGACTTTCCGACTCATTTGGGAACGATTCTCACCTCGGATCGGCGGGCCTCATGACTGGCGCGCTCAAGGCCGGCCCCAAGGCGCGGGTGACGGCCGATCCGCTCGACTTCAAGGGCTGGCCGGCGGGGCGCGCTGAGCGTCGTATCCGGTTCGTCGAGACCTACCTGCGGGTGCCCAAGGGTGCCGGCGCGCTGGAGCCGTTCGTCCTGCGGCCGTGGCAGCGCGAGATCGTCGACGGCGCGTTCGCTGCGGGGATCCGCACCGCGCTCGTCTCGTTGCCTCGAGCGAACGGTAAGACGGCCCTGGCGGCCGCGCTGGCCGTCGCTGAGCTGTTCGCCGGCCCGCCGTCGGCTGAGGTGCTCGTCGTCGCCTCAGATCAGCGTCAGGCGAACATCGCGCTCCGCATGGCCAAGCGCATGATCGAGCTGTCTCCCGAGCTGGCCGAGCGTGCGCAGATCTACGCCGACCGCATCGCAGTGCCCGAGAACGACGCGACGATGATCGCGCTCCCGGCCGACCCCGGCGCGCTGCACGGCTGGGATCCGTCGCTGTTGGTCGTCGACGAGCTGCACGTCGTCTCTGAAGCGGTCTGGGAAGCGGTCACATCGATGTCAGGTAAGCGGCCCGAGTCGCTCACCCTGGCGATCTCCACGCCGAGCACGTCGCCCGACTGCGTCATGTGGTCGCTCGTCGAGCATGGGCGCGCCGGCACCGACCCGGCGTTCTTCTTGCGCGAGTTCGCCGCGCCGGACGGGTGTGCCACCGATGACGAAGCCGCGTGGGCGGCCGCGAACCCCGCGCTCGGCGACTTCTTGAGCGCCGACGGGCTGGCCGCTGCACGTCGCACGCTGCGCGAGCCGGTGTTTCGTCAGCTGCGTCTCGGGCAGTGGGTCACCGGCTCCGACGCGTGGCTGCCGTGGGGCGCGTGGGACGCGCTGGCCGCGCCGGACGTGGCCGTCGAGCGCGGATCCCGCGTCGTGCTCGCGTTCGACGGCTCCGCCTCGGGTGACTCGACCGCGCTCGTCGGCTGCACGGTCTCAGAACAGCCTCACGTGTTCGTCGTCGGGCTGTGGGAGAACCCCGGCGACCCACGCTGGCGCGTGCCCCGCACCGACGTCGACCGAGCCGTCGACGTCGCGTTCGACCGGTTCGACGTGCTCGAGCTGGCCGCCGATCCGTGGGGCTGGCGCTCCGAGATCGAAGCGTGGGAGCAGCGCCACGGCGAGAAACGCGTCCTGCAGTGGAACACGGCCGCCGCCGCCCGCATGGCACCGGCGACGGACCGGTTCTACGCGGCGGTGACCGAGCAGACGATGACGCACGACGCGAACCCTGACCTCGCCGCGCACATCGCGCACTGCGTCGCCAAGCGCACCCCCATGGGCGACCTCGTCTCCAAGGACAAGCGCAACTCCCCGCGCAAGATCGACGCCGCCGTCGCCGCGATCATCGCGTTCGACCGCGCCTCATTCCACACCAACCGACCCACCAAACGAAGGGCAGTTTCGTTCCGATGAACAACACGATCAAGGCACTCTCCGACAAGCTCGACACCACGGTTCCCCGGCTCGTGCAGCTCGACCGGTACTGGCACGGCGAGCAGCCGGCCGCCTATCTCACCCCCGACGCCCGCGACGCGCTCGGCGACCGCCTCAAGACGTTGTCGGTGAACTTCCCGCGCCTGGCCGTCACCGCCCTGGCCGAGCGCCTCGAGGTGACCGGCTTTCGCACCGACGGCCCCGACGCCGAGCCCGACGCGGACCTGTGGCGCATCTGGCGCCGTAACGGCATGGAGGACGCCGCCGCACAAGCGCACATCGACGCACTCGCCTACGGGCGCTCGTTCGTCATCGTGTGGGCCGACCGCACGGGCGCGCCGTCCCTCACCGTCGAATCGCCCTTGCAGGTCGCGGTCCTGCGCGACCCGGCCACGCGTCAGGTGACGGCCGCGCTCAAGCGTTGGGTCGACGGATCCACCGGGCGCGCTGTGCTGTACGAACCCGAGCGCATCACGAAGCTCGTCGCGTCGGGGACGATGGTCGATCCGGCCGCGATGCCGGCGACGGGCTGGACCGCGACCGAGATCGTCCCGAACCCGCTCGGCGTCGTGCCGGTGGTGCCCATCGTCAACCGTGGCCGCCTCCTCGACGTCGACGGCGTCTCTGAGATGGCCGACGTCCTCGACCTCGCCGACGCGCTGAACAAGCTCGTCTCCGACATGCTCGTCACCAGCGAGTTCTACGCCCGCCCGCGCCGGTGGGCGACCGGCCTGGAGATCGTGGAGGACGCCGACGGCAAGCCCGTCAAGCCGTTTTCCGCTGCCCTCGATGACATCTGGCAGTCGGAAGCGCCCGAGACGCAGTTCGGGCAGTTCGACGCCGCTCGCCTCGACGGGTACGCCGACGCCGCCGCCCTCATCACCCAGCAGATCGGCGCGCTGTCCGGTCTGCCGCCGCACTATCTCGGGCTGCACGGCGACCAGCCGGCGTCGGCGGATGCGATCCGCTCGGCTGAGGCGTCGCTCGTCGCCCGCGCCTACGCGCTGCACCGCACGTTCGGTACGGCGTGGGCCGACGTCGCCCGCCTCATGATCGCCGTCCGTGACGGCGTCGACCCGGCCGGCCTCGACGTCGACGTCGTCTGGACCAACCCCGAGACGCGCACCCCGGCCCAGGCAGCGGACGCGGCCGCGAAGCTCGTCGGCGTCGGCGTGCCCTTGTCTGTCGTCCTGGCCGACACGCTCGGCATGAGCCCTGAGCAGGTCGAACGCGTGCGCGCCGCCCGTCGCGGGGACGCGCTCGACTCCGCCGGCGTCGACCTGACGAAGCTCGTCGCGTCATGAGCTACGTCGAGCAGGTCCAAGCACTCGGACAGTCCAGCGAGGACGACGCACAGTCGATCTTCGACCGCTGGAGCGACGGCGAGCTGACGTTCGACGAAGCCGTCGCATTGTTGGCCGCGCTCGTCGCGGCCGCCAACTCCCGCGCCGCCGCGCTGGCCGACCTGAGTCTCGCCGCGACGATCATGCACCAGATCGGCGAGCCCGTCGCCACGCTCGGACTCACCGCCCCGGCCGACGACGTCGAACGGCTGACGAAGGCGTCGCGGACGTTGTTGAGCCTGGACAGCGTCACGCCCGAGCGGGTGCGGCGCTTGGCGCGCTGCGAGCCGCTCGACACGGCCGCGAAGGCGTGGTCGGACGGCGTCGCCCAGTCGCGCTACGTCGACGGCTGGGTCCGTCAGACGCACGGCTCCTGCCAACTGTGCACGTGGTGGGCGCGAGGCGGCCAAGTGTGGGCCGCCGACCACCCGATGCCCCGGCACAAGGGCTGCACGTGCAGCCAGATCCCCACCCGAAAGGAAATCACCCATGACCGATATCGCCGCTGAGAACGAGATCGCCGAGCAGGAAGAAACTCTTCTGAAAAATTCCTCCCCGGACGAGCCGGCCGAGCCCGCCGACGACCAGACCGTCGACGACGACACTTCTTCTCCACAAGCAGGAGAAGACACCTTCCCCCGCGCCTACGTCGACAAACTGCGCAAGGAAGCCGCCGACGCCCGCGTGAAGGCAAAGGACCGCGACGAGATCGCGGCACGGCTTCACACGTCCCTCGTCGCCGCCTCCGGGCGCCTGGCCGACCCGTCCGACCTGCCGTTCGACGAAGCGCACCTGAGCGACCCTGACGCGCTCACGGCCGCGCTCGACGAGCTGCTCGCCCGCAAGCCCCACCTAGCCAGCCGTCGTCCCGTCGGGGACATCGGGCAAGGTGTGTCAGCGGTCACGTCTAGTGTCGATCTCGCCGGGATCCTCCGGCACAACGCCAACTGAAAGGTCTCAACATGTCGAACGTCAACGCAGATCTCCAAGCGGAAGCCCAAGCCGCGATCCTTGAGCGAATCAAGCTCGGCACGAGTTCAGACAAGCTGACCGTTAAGTCTCTCGAGTCCCTGGCCCGCTCCTATGCGCTCGTGATGGGGAATCCCATGGTTCCTAGCGGCACCGACGACGAGGTCTGATCTAGCCTCAGTGCTAGACTGAGGGGGACGCACCTGGCGTGCGTCCCCCTCGCTTGTGGGCCTGGCGTCCAGCGTGATCGAAACCCGATTCTCACGACTGGAGACCATCATGGCTGCATCCACCCAGACCGCCCCCGAGCTGACCCGCGAGCAGGTTCAGACGATCCTCGTCAAGCCCCTCGAGGCACAGTCGGTGTTCCTCGCCGCCGGCCCGCGCATCTTTGACTCGGCATCGCCCGTTCGCATCCCGAAGCTCGGCGGCCCGATCAACCCCGACTGGATCGGTGAGAACGAGCTGATCACCGAGCGCGACGTCGACTTCGACGAGATCCAGCTCCTTCCCTCGACGATGAAGTCCGTCAAGGTCATCACGCGCTACTCGAACGAGCTCGCCCGTCAGTCCGTCGTTGCCCTCGACGCCGCGCTGCGCGACCGCCTCGTGACCGACGTCGCTACGAAGCTCGACGCCCAGTTCCTCTCCGCCACCGGTGACGGCGTCACGACGCCCAAGGGCCTTTTCGCCTACGCCGGCGTGCAGAACATCGCCGTCGGCGGTGCGCTCACCCTCGACGTCCTCCTCGACGCCTGGGGCAAGGCACTGGCCGCCAACGTCAACATGAGCGCGCTCAAGTGGGTCATGACGCCGCGTGAGTTCGTCGGCCTGCGCAAGCTCAAGGACGGCGACGGCCGATACATGATGCAGCCGGATCCGACGCTCGACGGCGTGTTCCGTCTGTTCGGCGCGCCCGTCATCGTCACCGCCCGCGTGCCCGACGGCGACAAGGGCGCGGGCCGTGCCGCGCTCGTCGACTTCTCTCAGATCGCCGTCGCCCGCGATCTCGCGCCGAGCGTGAAGATCCTCACCGAGCGTTACGCCGACTTCGACCAGCAGGCCATTCGCGTCGTCGCCCGCTACGACGCGGCGCCGCTGAACCCGGCCGCCGTCGTCACGCTCACGGGCATCACGCCGGCCGCCTGATGGACCTCGTCAGCGTCGACGACCTCGTCGCGTTCGTCGGCGAGAGCGCCCGGTTCGACAACGAAGCGAACCGGGCGCAGGCTCGGCAGGTGCTCGACATCGTCACGGCGTGGGTCCACGTCCACACACGCGGCGTCGGATTCGACATCGACGGGCCGAACGACGCGCTTCGCGGCGTGATCGTCTCCGCGTCGGCCCGGCTGCTCGACAACAACGGGCTCGAGTCGACCGTGACCATCGACGATGCGACGATCCGCAAGGCCGCCTTCACCGGCTGGACCTTGCCCGAGCTTGCGGTCCTCAACTCCTACCGGAGACGGACCGCCTGAGACCTGGCGTCAACGTCACCCGCTGGACCCACTGTCGCCCGTCAGATACGGACCCGGCAGCCACGCGGGAACGATGGTCCAGCGGTACCTACCGGGCATGCGAACTGGACCAGCGCCGGCCCCCTTTGGCGTCAACGTCACCCGACGACCTGGCAGCACTGCGCCACTCCTTTGGGCGGCCGTACCTTTCCGGCCGTGACGTCGCTCGGGAACGATGGAGGGGAACTTCATGAGACTCCGACCCTCCAGCGCCACCCCGACGGACCCCCGAGTTACTGCATGGCTCGGGGGTCCGTTGCTGTCCCCCGGGGACTCACTGGGGACTCAATTTCCCCCGCCGCGCCCAATCTCCGCCGACCTCAGGCCACCAGAAAAGCGCGCCATTCCGGCAAATCTCAACTCGCCCGACATCGCGCAATCACGGGAACGGCGTTCGAGATGTACTACGACATCTGAGCCTGGGAGGCAAAGGCCGAGCGGGTTCAGATGTCGGAGAAAAAATGGTCATCTGAACCACCTCTGCATCTGGAGGCGAGGGTTGAGGGCCCGAGGCGGGCAGCGAGCGTGAGCGAGCTGCCCCCCGGGCCCTCTGTCGTGGCCGAGCGGGTTCAGATGCCGGAGAAAAAATGGTCATCTGAACCGATCTTCAACGCCAGCCCCGCCGTAGCCGAGGAGGATGACCAGCGGCCAGCTACGGTGGGCGTCATGGCTGACAACCTCGAATCTGAGATCTTCATCGCTGCTCCCCCGGAGCAGGTGTGGCCGCTCGTCAGTGACCTGCGGCGGATGCCGCAGTGGTCACCGCAGTGTCGCAAGGTGATTGCGCGGGGCCCGATCCGCCGTGGCACGTTCATGCTCAACGTCAATCGTGACGGCAATCTGTGGTGGCCGACGCGTGCCAAGGTGACTGATTTTCACGACCTGCAGCGCGTCGCTTTCCGGGTGCTCGACAACGGCACGACGTGGAGCTTCACGCTCACGCCGCAGGACGGCGGCACCGTGCTGACGCAGCGACGTGACGTGCCGCCGAGCGGTACGTCGAAGGTGTCGGCGCTGCTCGTCGACAAGGTGCTCGGCGGTGAGGACCACTTCGAGGCCAACCTCGTCGCCGGCATGAACACGACGCATCCGCGCATCCGCGCAGCCGTCGAGGCGCGCTCAGCTCAGGAGTGATAGCCGACGGCTTGGCGCAGCGGGCCCGTCCTCGACCTGAGCCGGCGCGACTCGCGTCGTGCCCAAGAGATGCAGCCCCCGTTCTTGCGCCCAAGTGCACCCGGGTGCCACTTGGGCGCAAGAACGGGGTTCACTTCCCCAGGGTGCCGATTTCTCAGGGCGTGAGTCAGACGTTGGCGGACGCTGGGTGCACGATCTCGGACGCGTCGAGACGGTCGAGAATCCACGCGGTCTCGAACGCCGCTTCCTTCCACGCCTCGTACCGCCCGCTGACGCCGCCGTGGCCCGCGACCATCTCGGTCTTGAGCAGAATCGGTCGCTCGTTCTGGTCACTCGTGACGGTGCGGCGCAGCATCTGCACCCACTTCGCGGGTTCGACGTAGAACACACGCGTGTCGTTGAGGCTCGTCGTCGCGAGCACCGACGGGTAGTCGACGTCGCGGACGTTCTCGTACGGCGTGTAACTCTTCATGTACGCGTACACGTCCGGGTCGGCGAGCGGGTTGCCCCACTCCTCCCACTCCCCCTGCGTCAGCGGCAGCGACGGGTCGAGCGTCGTCGTCAACGCGTCGACGAACGGCACCTGCGCGTGCACGGCGCAGAACAGCTCAGGCGCCTCGTTGATCGCCGCGCCGATGAGGAGGCCGCCAGCCGAACCACCCTCGGCCGCAAGGCGATCGGGGGCCGCCCACCCCGTCTCGACGAGGTGACGCCCCGCCGCGACGAAGTCGGTGAATGTGTTCTTCTTGTGCTCGAGCCGCCCGTCGAGATACCAGGATCGGCCCATCTCACCGCCACCGCGCACGTGCGCGATGGCGAACACGACGCCGCGCTGCAGCAGGCTGAGCCGCAGGACGGAGAAATACGGGTCGATCGACGACTCGTACGAGCCGTACCCGTACAGCAGCACGGGGTTCGTCCCGTCGGGCGTGACGTCGCGGTGCGCCACGAGCGAGACCGGCACCTGGGCGCCGTCGGGAGCCGTCACCCACAGACGGTGCTGCTGGTAGTCGGCCGGGTCGTGGCCGCCCAGCACCTCGCGACGCTTGAGCAGCGTCACCTCGTCCGTCGTCGTGTCCCAGTCGTAGATGGCGCGCGGCTCGATGAACGACTCTGTTGCGACCATGAGCGTCGTCGCCTCGTACGTCGGGTTCGCCCCGACACCGACGACGGTGAGCTCCCCCGCGAACGGCAGCTCGCGCGCCGCCCCGAAACCGTCGCCCTCCTTGGGCAGGAGCCGCACGGTCGGCAGGCCGCCGGCGCGCAGCCCGACGAGCATGAAGTCGCGGTAGGCGGAGACCCCGAGGATGCGCTCGCCCTCGGCGCCCACGAGCAACGGCTGCCAGTTGTCGACGCCGGGGTCGGCGAGCGGCGCCACGGCCACGTCGAAGTCGACGCGGTCACGGTTGTGCACGATGTAGAGCCGGTCCCCGTCGATCTCGATGTCGTAGTCGAGCCCCTCGGTGCGCGGCTGCACGACGCGCCAGCCGGCGGCCTCGTCGTGCAGATCCATGAGGTGGAACTCGGAGGTGTTCTTCGACCCCATCGACAGGATGAGCCACCGATCGTCATGCGTGCCGCCGATGCCGAGCCAGAAGGCCGCGTCGTCCTCCTGGTAGAGCAGCACGTCCTCGCTCGGGTCGGTGCCGACGACGTGACGCCACACCTGGTGCGGGCGCCACGACTCGTCGACGCGCGTGTAGAAGTACGCATCCCCCGCAGCCGACCACACGAGGCCGTACCCGACGTCGGTGACGCTCTCCTCGATCGTCTCGCCCGTGGCGATGTCGCGCACCGTGACGGCGTAGCGCTCGTCACCCGCGAAGTCCATGAGCGCGGCGAGCCGGTTCTGGTCGGGCGTCAGCGCGAGTGCGCCGACCGAGTAGAACTCCTTGCCCTCGGCCTCGACGTTGCCGTCGAGCAGCACCTGCTCCCCCGCGAGCGCCTCCCCCGGCCGCGGCGTCGGACGGGCCTCACCGTCACGGTACGGTGCGCGGCAGCTGATGCCGTACTGCTTTCCCTCGAGGGTGCGCGTGTAGTACCACCAGTCCTTGTCGCGCACCGGGATCGACAGATCGGTCTCCTTCGTGCGCGACTTGATCTCGTCGAAGAGACGCTCGCGCAGCGGCTCCTGCGCCGCGAGCACGGCGTCGGTGTAGGCGTTCTCCGCGTTCAGATGCGCGATGACGTCGGGGTTGCTCTTGTCGCGCAGCCACTCGTAGTCGTCGACGAAGACGTCCCCGTGGTGGGTGCGCTGCGTCGGCACGCGACGAGCGATCGGCGGCATCGGCTGAGTCGCCGTGGTGTCGGTCATGGGTGTTCCTTCCGAACGGTCGTCGTGCGTCAGCCGAGGCACGAGGGGCCCAGGAGGGCCTTGAGGTCACCGAACAGCGCGGGCGTCGCGTTGACGCGCAGGCTGTCGTCGAGCTTGACGGTGAGGGTGCGCCCCGGCCGCGAGAGCTTGAGGTGCACCTCGGTGATGCCGGGGTGCTCCCCCAGCACCTCCTTGAGCCGCTCGGCCAACCCCTGCGTCGCCCGCGCGTACGGCAGGTGCAGCAGCACCGGGCCGCGTGGGCCGTCCGTCAGCTCGGGCAGCGTCAGCTCCATCGCGTTGAGCGCGACAGACTCGTCACGACGGTTGACGCGCCCCTTGACGGCGCACACGACGTCCTGGCTCAGCATCGTCGAAACCGTCGCGTACGTCGAGGGGAAGAACAGGCACTCGATCGCGCCGTCCATGTCCTCGACGGTCGCGATGGCCCACAGATCGCCCTTCTTCGTGCGCTTGATCTGCAGGCCCGTGATGAGCCCGGCGATCGTCACCGTCGCGCCGTCTGGCAGCGCGTCCTCGGCGAGCAGGCGCGCGACCGATGTGTCGGAGAACTGCGCGAGCGCCGCCTCGATGCCGAACAGCGGGTGGTCGGAGACGTACAGGCCGAGCATCTCGCGCTCGAACGCGAGCTTCGTCTGCTTGTCCCACTCGATCGGCGGAATCTGCGGTAGCGCGGCGAACTCGATGCCCGGCGCGTCGTCACCGAAACCGGCGAACAGCGAATCCTGCCCGTGCTCCTCCTTGCGCTTCTCGTCGATGAGCGCATCGACGTACGACTCATGGATCTGCACGAGCCCCTGACGCTGGTGGCCGAGGTCGTCGAACGCGCCCGCCTTGACGAGTGACTCGACCGTGCGCTTGTTGAGCACCGTCGCGGGGCACTTGCGCAGGAAGTCCTCGAACGAGGTGAAGCGGCCCTTCTCCTCACGTGCCGCGATGATCGCCGCGACGACGTTGGAACCGACGTTGCGGATCGCCTCGAGCCCGAAACGGATGTCCTCGCCGACGGCCGCGAAGTTGCCGATCGACTCGTTGACGTCAGGCGGCAGCACCTTGATGCCCATGTGGCGGCACTCGTTGAGGTACAGCGCCGACTTGTCCTTGTCGTCACGCACCGAGGTGAGCAGCGCCGCCATGTACTCGGCCGGGTAGTTCGCCTTGAGATAGCCCGTCCAGTACGACACGAGCCCGTACGCCGCGGTGTGCGCCTTGTTGAACGCGTAGTCGGAGAACGGCAACAGGATGCTCCACAGCGTCTGCACCGACTCCTTCGAGAAGCCGTTGTCGAGCATGCCCTTCTCGAAGTTGACGTACTCGGCGTCGAGCACCTCCTTCTTCTTCTTGCCCATCGCGCGCCGCAGCAGGTCGGCGTTGCCGAGGGTGTACCCGGCGAGCTTCTGCGCGATCTCCATGACCTGCTCCTGATAGATGATCAGGCCGTACGTCATGTTGAGGATCGGCTCGAGCGCCTCGGTCAGCTCGGGGTGGATGTAGTCGATCTGCTGCTTGCCGTTCTTGCGCAGCGCGAAGTTGGTGTGCGCGTTGGCGCCCATCGGGCCGGGACGGTACAGCGCGAGAGCGGCGGAGATGTCCTCGAAGTTGTCGGGCTGCATGAGACGCAGTAGCTGGCGCATGCCGCCGCCGTCGAGCTGGAACACGCCGAGCGTGTCACCTCGCGCGAGCAGGTCGTACGTCTTAGCGTCCGTCATATCCTTGCTCAGCGCGTCGAGGTCGATGTCCTCGTCACGGTTGGCCTTGATGTTCTTGAGCGCGTCGTCGAGGATCGTCAGGTTGCGCAGGCCGAGGAAGTCCATCTTGACGAGGCCGAGCGTCTCGCAGCTCGGGTAGTCGAACTGCGTGATGACGGCGCCGTCCTGCAGGCGACGCATGATCGGGATGACGTCGATGAGCGGTTCGCTCGACATGATGACGCCCGCCGCGTGGACGCCCCACTGACGTTTCAGCCCCTCGAGGCCGACGCCCGCGTCGAAGATGTTCTTGAACGTCGGGTCGGAGGCGATGAGCTCACGGAACTCGCCGCCCTCGGCGTAGCGCGGGTGGCTCTCGTCGTACATCTTCGCCAGCGGCACGCCCTTGCCCATGACGTCGGCCGGCATCGCCTTCGTCATCTGCTCGCCGATGGCGAACGGGAAGTCCATGACGCGCGAGGCGTCCTTGACGGCCTGCTTCGCCTTGATCGTGCCGTACGTGACGATGTACGACACGCGATCCTCGCCGTACTTGTCGACGACGTACCGGATGACCTCCGAGCGCCGACGCTCGTCGAAGTCGACGTCGAAGTCGGGCATCGACTGACGTTCGGGGTTGAGGAAGCGCTCGAAGATCAGACCATGCGGGACGGGGTCGAGGTCGGTGATGCCCATCGCGTACGCGCACATCGAACCGGCACCCGAACCACGCCCCGGCCCGACGCGGATGCCGTTGCGCTTCGCCCAGTTGATGAAGTCGGCGACGACGAGGAAGTAGCCCGGGTAGCCCTTGCCGATGATGACGTCCTGCTCGTACTTCGCCTGCTTCACGGCGTAGTCCGGCACACCCTCGGGGAAGCGACGGCGCAGCCCCGTCTCGACCTCCTTGATGAACCAGGACGTCTCGTCCTCACCCTCGGGGCAGGGGAAGCGCGGCATGTAGCGCCCTTCGCCCTCGGTGAAGGACACCTCGCACTGCTCGGCGATGAGCAGGGTGTTGTCGCACGCGTCCGGGTGGTCTCGGAAGAGGTGACGCATCTCGTCGGCCGACTTGAGGTAGAACTCGTGGCTGCCGAACTTGAAGCGGTTGGGGTCGGTCAGGCGCGAACCCGAGTTGATGCACAGCAGCGCATCGTGGTGGACCGCGTCCTCCTTGTTCGTGTAATGCAGGTCGTTCGTCGCGAGAAGCGGCAGGTTGAGGTCCTTCGCCAGCTTGAGCAGGTCACTGCGCACGCGCCGCTCGATGTCGACGTCGAGGTCGTGCTCCATCAGCTCGCAGTAGAAGTTGCCGTCACCGAAGATGTCGCGGAACTCCGCCGCGGCCTCGCGCGCCTTGTCGTACTGCCCCAGACGAAGGCGCGTCTGGATCTCCCCCGATGGGCACCCCGTCGTGCCGATGATGCCCGTGCCGTACGCGTTGAGCAGCTCTCGGTCGAGTCGCGGATACTTCGAGTACACCTGGTCGAGCGAGGCCTGCGAGCCCATGCGGAAGAGGTTGTGCATGCCCTCGTTGTTCTTCGCGAGCAGCGTCATGTGCGTGTAGAGACCCCGGTTGGAGACGTCGTCGGCCTCCTGGCCGCGCTCGCCCCACGTCGTGCGCGTCTTGTCGGTGCGGTGCGTGCCCGGCGTCATGTACGCCTCGAGGCCGATGATCGGCTTCACGTCATACTTGCGCGACTTCGACCAGAACTCGTAGGCACCGAACAGGTACCCGTGGTCGGTGGTCGCGATCGCGGGCATGCCGAACTCCTGCGCACGCGCGAACATGTCATCGATACGGGCTGCACCGTCGAGCATCGAGTACTCGGTGTGGTTGTGCAGATGGACGAAGCTCTTCGACTGACTGGACATCGCCCAGAAGTCTACGACCGGCCACCGACAACCCCGCCGGATGCGCGACGCCCGGCTCCCGGGGCGAGCGGGGAGCCGGGCGGAACGTCGCGGAATTCCGCGTCAGGCGCTGATGCGATCGAGCGCGCGCTGCAGGTCGGCCGGGTACGGCGAGGTGAACGTCACACGTTCGCCGCTACCGGGGTGGTCGAATCCGAGCTCGACGGCGTGCAGCCACTGACGCTCCAGCCCGAGCTTCTTCGCGAGCGTCGGGTCGGAGCCGTACAGCGGGTCGCCGACGCACGGATGATGCATCGCTGAGACGTGGACACGGATCTGGTGGGTGCGCCCCGTCTCGAGATGGATCTCGAGCAGCGACGCCGACCGGAACGCCTCGAGCAGTTCGTAGTGCGTTACCGACGCGCGGCCGGAATCCATGACGGCGAACTTGTAGTCGTGGTTGGGATGGCGCCCGATCGGCGCGTCGATCGTGCCCTCGATCGGGTCGGGCAGGCCCTGCACGAGCGCGTGATACGTCTTGTCGACCGTGCGGTCACGGAATGCCTGCTTGAGCAGGGTGTACGCACGCTCGCTCTTGGCGACGACCATGAGACCGCTCGTGCCGACGTCGAGGCGCTGCACGATGCCCTGACGCTCCGGTGCGCCCGAGGTGGAGATGCGGTACCCCGCAGCGGCGAGGCCGCCGACGACATCCGGGCCGTCCCAGCCGACGCTCGGGTGCGCGGCGACGCCGGCCGGCTTGTCGACGACGACGATCTCGGTGTCGTCGTGCACGATGTTCATGCCGGGCACGGGTTCGACGCGGGGCGTCGCCTCACGCGGCCCGGTACGCTCCGGCATCGCGACCTCGAGCCACGCGCCGGCGCTCACGCGCTCGGACTTCGCGACCCGCTTGCCGT
Source organism: Dermacoccus sp. Ellin185 (assembly GCF_000152185.1). Classification (NCBI taxonomy): domain Bacteria; kingdom Bacillati; phylum Actinomycetota; class Actinomycetes; order Micrococcales; family Dermacoccaceae; genus Dermacoccus; species Dermacoccus sp. Ellin185. The sequence goes on from NZ_AEIQ01000099.1 coordinate 59,354, forward strand.
CGACGCTGACGGCGCCCTCGGCCGCGAGTTCGGCGGCGCGGGTGCGGGAGAAACCCAGCAGGCGGGCGATGGCCGCGTCGACGCGCTCCCCCTCGAGCCCTTCGGGGACGAACAACGACTTGACCTCGCTCATCGCTGAGCCTCCTCGGTGGTGGGCGACGCGCCATCATCTGCGCCGTCGTGGGCGCCCTCGCGCGTTCCGTCGAGACCGATGCCGCGGAAGGTCAGCAACACGACGAGGGCCGCGGCGACGCAGATCGCCGAATCGGCCAGGTTGAAGATCGGCCAGTGCGGCAGCTCGAAAAAGTCCACGACGTGGCCACGCCCCCCACCCGGCTCACGAAAGAACCTGTCGATCAGATTGCCGACGGCTCCTCCGATGATCAGCCCGAAGGCGAGGGCCCACGGGAGGCTACGCAGCTTGCGCGCGGTCACGGCGAGCACGACGACCACGACCACCGCGATCGCGGTGATGAAGAGCGTCGAATTCGTGCCGAGGCTGAACGCGGCGCCGGGGTTGTACGTCAACCGCAGCCGCAGGAACGAGCCGAGCAGATCACGCGGGCGGCCGTCACTCAGGGCGTCCTGCGCCCATTGCTTGCTGGCCTGGTCGGCCGCGATGACGCCGAGCGCCGCCACGGCGACGAGCGCGAGAGGGCGCCCCGAGACGCGGGACGGGGGGACGGTGGGTGTGGCGCCCGAGTTCAGCGGCGCTCCTGCTTCTTCTTGCATGTCATGCATAGGGTCGCACGAGGGAAGGCCTGGAGTCGAAGTTTGCCGATCGGGCCGCCGCACGATTCGCATACGCCGTACGTGCCGTCGTCCATCCGCCCGAGGGCGCGTTCGCTCTGACGCAGCACCTCCGCGGACTTGCGGGCCAACGAGATCTCGTGCTCGCGCTCGAAGTTCGCGTTGCCGACGTCGGCCTGGTCGTCGCCCGCCCCGTCGCCCGGGTTGCGCAGCAGCCCCTCGAAGTCCGTGGCGAGTTCGTCGAGCTCGGCGCGCACGCGGGCCACGTCGGCCTCGAGCTCGGCCCGCACCTCGGCGAGTTCGGCGTCGCCCCACGGCTCCTCGGCGCCGCCGACGGCCAGGTCGCTCGCGGCGGTCTTCTGTGTCGCCATGGTGGTCACTCCAGTCTCCCAGCGGCGCCCGCTCGGCGCGCACGATGATGCGGATATTACGCAGAGGATAGGCCACATCAGGCGGGTCGAGGCGAACAACAGATGAAGTTTTACGTACCCGCTAGTAGGACCAGCAAAGGGACGCACGAAGCGGGCTCGTGGACGACAGATCGTGCACGAGCCCGCTTGCTGACGGCCATGAGGCCGCGGTCATCACGCTTTGGTGTCGGGCGTCTGCTGCTTCTCGTCGAGCTTGCGCAGCTGCTCGCTCAGGTAACCCTTGAGGTTCGAGCGGTAGTCGGTCTCGAAGCCCTTGAGCCGCTCGATCTCGGCTTGCAGCGCCGTGCGTCGCGTCTCGAGGTCGGACAGGATGCTCGTGCGACGCTGCTCGGCCTCGGTCACGAGCGCGGCCGACTTCTCGGTACCCGTGCGCACGAGCTTGTCGTGCTGGCTCTGCCCGCTCGAGACGAGTTCGTCGTGCTTGGCCTGAGCCTTCTTGACGAGGTCGTCGTGCTCGCTCTGGCCGCGCTTGACGAGGTCGTCGTAGGTCGACTGGCCTGTCGTCAGCAGTTCGTCGTGGCGCTGCTTGGCGCTCGACAGCAACTTCTCGCTCTTCGCGTTCGCCTCCGTGACCACCTTGTCGCGGTGCGCGGTGGCTTCGCCGACGAGACGATCACGCTCGGTCTCGCCGTCACGCACGTGCTGGTCGTGCAGACGCTGTGCGAGGGCGATGACGCCCGCCGCGTCGGTGCCGGCGTTGGTCTCGTTCGTGGCCGGCTGCGTCGACGTCGCCGAGGCGGCCTCGCGGGCCTGCTTCAGCTCGTTCTCCAGCTGCGTGATGCGCGCGTCGGCCTCGGCCAGCTTCGCCTGCGCGTTCTTGGCCTCCTCGCGGGCGCTCTGGAGGTCGCGACGGGCGCTCGTGGGGTCGGCGCTCGCCGCGTCCTGACCTGCGTCGGCAGCCTCGTTCGCCTTGGGGGCACGCGCCTTGTCGAGTTCGGTGCGCGACGTTTCCAGTTCCTTCTTGAGGCGCGCGATCTCCGCCTTGTCCTCGTCGCTCGAGCCACCCGCGGCTGGAGCCGCAGCGTTGTTCACCGGCGTGAGGGCCGGGACGGCCGTCGTCTTCGACTGGCCCGCCATCGTCGCGTCGCCGTCTCCGCCGTGGCTGCGGCGGCAGTCGTCGAGCTTGTCGCTCAGCGAGTCGTTCTCGGCGTTCAGCCGACGCAGCTCGACGACGATCTCGTCGAGGAAGTCGTCGACCTGGATCTCGTCATACCCGTTGCGCCCGAACCCCTTCGGCTTCGAGAACTCCTTCTTGACGACGTCTTCCGGCGTCAGCGCCATGTATTCACCTCAGTAACGCTCGAAGCCGAGGCGGGGCCTCGGCAAATCCGTTTCGTGCACGCCGATGCGGGCACGCTCAAAAATTTCCCGACTTCACCTTAGGAGATTAGCCGCGACTTGCACAGCCAGCGCCACGATCAGGAACGCCAGGTCGATGCCGACGCCGCCGAGGCGCAGGGGCGGAACGACGCGGCGCACCGCCTTGATCGGCGGGTCGGTGACGGTGTAGACCGCCTCCGCGACGACGAGCACGACGCCACGCGGCGTCCACTGCCGCGCGAACACCTGGATCCAGTCGAAGACGAGGCGCGCGATGAGCACGACGAAGAACACGTCGAGCACGGTCGCGAGCGCCGTTCTGACGCCGTTCATCGAGTCTCCTTCATCACCATGACGCCATCCTCCCACGCATGGGCGCGGCCGCCGTCATCCAGGGGACAACGGCGGCCGCGGCCCGAGCGCGAGGCGACGATTCAGCTCTGGTTGAACAGCCCGCGCGTCGCCTTGGCGACCTCGGGCCCGCTCGTGGAGACCTCGACGTTCTCGGGCGAGAGGAGGAAGACCTTGCTCGTCACGCGCTCGATAGAGCCGTGCAGACCGAAGACGAGACCGGCGGCGAAGTCGACGAGACGCTTGGCGTCCGTGTCGTCCATGTCGGACAGGTTCATGATGACGGGGACGTTGTCGCGAAAGGCCTCACCGATCTCCTTGGCCTCGTTGTACGTCCGAGGGTGGATGGTCGTGATGCGACTCATGGTCGAGGCCTCCGTGTCGGAAAAGTCGTGGTGGGTCACCTCGGGGCGCAGCGGCGTGACCTCGGCAGGGGCGCGACGTTCGTACGCGTCATAGTCGTCGTGACGCTCGTCGTCGTAGGCGACCTCGTACTCCTCGACGTACTGCTCGCTCGCGCGCGGCGCGTGCGTGTCCACGTCGGACAGTCCGAGGTATTCCATCGTCTTGCGCAGTGCGCTCATTCTTCCTGCTCCTGTGTCCGCCTGGCCCCTCGCGGAAAGGGCACCACATAGCTCGTCGGTGTCAGGCTCGAAGTTACCCGGCGAGCGGACGCGAACCGAGTATTGCGCTTCCGACACGCAGGTGTGTCGCGCCGATCTGCACCGCGTCCTCGAGATCGCCCGACATCCCCGCCGACAACGACGTGGCCTGCGGGAAGTTTGCGAGGAAATCTTGACGGACGTGCGCGAGACGCGAGAACGCGGCGGCCGGCTCCTCTCCGAGTGGCGCGACCGCCATGAGCCCGCACAACCGTAGGTGCGGCGCCTGCTCGACCGCCGCGGCCACCTCGTGCAGCTCGGTCTCCTGCGCGCCACCGCGCCCCGAACCGTCACGCTCGAGAGCGACCTGCACGAAGATGTCGAGGGGGTTCTCGCGATCCGCGGCGCCGGCGTCGAGCAGCGGCACGAGCTTGAGCCGGTCGAGCGACTGCACGACGTCCGCGTGCCGCGCGATGCGGCGCGCCTTCTTGCTCTGGATCTGGCCGATGAAGTGCCGACGCGGTGAGGCGATGAGATCCGGACGCTCGGCGCGCAGCGCATCGACCTTCTCGACGAGCTCCTGCTCGCGGTTCTCCCCCACGTCGCCCACCCCGAGGTCGGCGAGCGCGACGAGGTCGGTGACGGGGAAGAACTTCGTGACGACGACGAGCGTCGGGGCGTCGTCACGCCCGGCCGCGCTCGTGGCGGCGGCGATGCGGACGCGCACGCGCTCCAGGTTGGCCTGCAACTCGGCGCGACGCGCGGGCGAGGCGTCGAGACCACGGCGACTGGGGTCGGAATCGGCGGTGCGTGACGGCGTCGGAGGCTGCATCACGACACGGCCGCCTTGCGGACGATGAGCCCGGCGAAGCGACCCGTCGCGCCGTCGCGACGATACGAGTACAGGCGAGGCTCCTCACGCGTGCATCCCGGCACCCATTCGAGCGGGACACCGGCGTCCGCGAGCTGCGACGCGACGCCCGCCGCGACGTCGATCGCCGGCGTGCCCGTCCACGTGATGGCGGCGCTGGCCGGGTGGGCCTGACGCGCGGCGTCATGCATCTCGCGCGGCACCTCGTAGCAGCGCCCGCAGATCGACGGGCCCAGCACTGCGCTGATGTCGCGCGCTCCGAGGTGGCGCATCGCCTCGAGCGCCGCCGGCACGACGCCGGCGAGCATGCCGGGACGCCCGGCGTGCGCGACGCCGATGACGCCGGCCGCGTCATCACTCAGGAGAACCGGCGTGCAGTCGGCCACCATGACGCCGAGCGCGAGGCCGCTGTCACGGCTGACCATCGCGTCAGCGCTCGGTCCGGCCTGACCGGAGGCGACGTCGGCGAGGGTGACCTCCGCGACGCTCGCGCCGTGGACCTGATCCATCCAGGCGATGGGGACGCCACCCAGCTGCGCGGAGACCCGCTCCCTGTTCACGCGCACCGCACGCTCGTCGTCACCGACGTGCAGCCCGAGGTTCAACGCCGAGAACGGCGCCTCACTGACCCCGTCGAGGGAATCGGTGAAGCACCGTTCGAGCGAGCCGCTCGGCGACTCACGCCGGTCGTGCCAGAAGAACATCGACCGGGCTCCGGATCACTTGAGGAAGTCGGGGACGTCCAGGTCGTCACGATCCTCGAACGTGACCTCCTTGGGCGGACGCACGACCTCGGGGGCCTGCTGACCGCCCTGCTGCGACTGCCCTTGCTGCGCCTGGCCCTGCTGAGCGTCCTGGGCGTGCTGCTGCTCACCCTGACCCGGCTGGACGCGGGCCGGCGGCGCGGAGACGCGCGTCGGGCCGGCGGTCGTCCCGGGAACGGTGACGGGCTTGATCGTCGCCGGGGCGGCAGCCTGCGGCTGGTAGGACTGCTGCGCCTGCTGGGACGGCATCTGCGCGGACGTCTGCTGCTTCGCGGGACGCTGCTGAGCGCCACCCTGCTGAGCAGGACGCTCATCGTTGCGCTTCTGCGGCGCACCACCGTCGAAACCGGCGGCGATGACGGTGACGCGCACCTCGTCGCCCAGGGCGTCGTCGATGACGGCGCCGAAAATGATGTTGGCCTCGGGGTGCGCCGCCTCCTGCACGAGGCGAGCGGCCTCGTTGATCTCGAACAGACCGAGGTCGGAACCGCCCTGGACCGACAGCAGGACGCCGTGGGCGCCGTCGATGCTCGCCTCGAGCAGCGGGCTCGAGATAGCGAGTTCGGCGGCCTGCACCGCGCGGTCCTCGCCACGGGCCGAACCGATGCCCATGAGCGCCGAGCCGGCACCCTGCATGACGGACTTGACGTCGGCGAAGTCGAGGTTGATCAGACCTGGGGTCGTGATGAGGTCGGTGATGCCCTGGACACCGGACAGGAGCACCTGGTCGGCCGAGCGGAAGGCGTCAAGCATCGAGACGGCGCGGTCGCTGATCGACAGCAGCCGGTCGTTCGGGATGACGATGAGCGTGTCGACCTCTTCGCGCAGCGCGGAGATGCCGAGCTCGGCCTGGTTCGCGCGACGACGGCCCTCGAAGGTGAACGGGCGGGTCACGACACCGATCGTCAAAGCACCGAGGCCGCGGGCGATCTTCGCGACGACGGGCGCACCACCGGTGCCCGTGCCACCACCCTCACCGGCGGTGACGAACACCATGTCGGCGCCCTTGAGGACCTCTTCGATCTCCTCAGCGTGATCCTCCGCCGCCTGACGACCGACCTCGGGGTCGGCGCCGGCACCGAGACCGCGCGTCAGCTCACGGCCCACGTCGAGCTTGACGTCGGCGTCACTCATGAGCAGGGCCTGGGCGTCGGTGTTGATCGCGATGAACTCCACACCCTTGAGGCCGACCTCGATCATCCGGTTGATGGCATTGACGCCACCGCCGCCGATACCGACGACCTTGATGACGGCCAGGTAGTTCTGGGGAGTTGCCACGAGAAGAGGCCTTTCGAAAGCGGGTGCGAGTATGCAGAGCCGATGCTACGCGACCGGATGCCCGGACGCGAACATCTCGACGTCAACTCGAACGTGACCCCGTCAGGCACGTGGCCCGCCGACCCGAGCACGAACGTACCCCCTCGGCGACCCGGGACCCCTGAGGCAACGGAAGACCCCCGGCATTCCGCAGAATCCCGGGGGGTCTTGGCCGCCGAAAATATTAACCTTCGACTTCACCTTCACGCGTCTTGAGGCCAGTGAGGATGCGCGGGCCGAGGTGCGTGACATCGCCCGCGCCGACGGTCACGACGAGGTCGCCCGGGCGAGCCACGTCGAGCACGCGAGCGAGCGCGTCGTCGGCCGTGGGAGTGAACTCGCCGCGTCCGGACGTCATGCGATCGGTGATCAGCGCGCCGCTCACCCCGGCGACGGGCTGCTCGCGCGCGCCGTACACGTCGAGGACGAAGGCGTGGTCGGCGCCATCGAGCGCCGCGGCGAGACCGGTCGCCGCGTGCTGCGTACGCGAGTACAGGTGGGGCTGGAAGATGACGATGAGTTCGCCGTCGTCCTTGAGCCCGGCCGCCGTACGCACGAGGGCGTCGAGCTTGCCGGGGTTGTGGGCGTAGTCGTCGACGACGCGGACGCCGCCCGCCTCACCACGCGGCTCGAACCGACGCGAGGTGCCGCGGAAGGCCCCGAGCCCGCGCGCGACATCGGCCGGCGCGAGACCGAAACCGTGGACGAGGGCGGTGTAGACGCCCGCCGCGTTGAGCAGGTTGTGGGCACCCGGCACATGCAGCGCGACGTCGTGGACGGCGTCCCCGTCGCGGAGGCTCATGCGCCAGTCGAAGCCCTCCCCGCTCTCCGCGACGATACGCACGTCTGCGTCGGTGTCGCGCCCGTACGTCAAGACGCGCGCGCCCGCGGCGCGACGGCGCTGGGCCAGGGCCAGCGAGCCCTCGTCGTCAGCGCAGGCGACGAGCAGACCCTGCGGCGCGATCGTCGCCGCGAAGGTCTCGTAGGCACGAGCAAGGTTGGCCGACGTGCCGTAGAAGTCGAGGTGATCGTCCTTGATGTTCGTGACGATCGCGACCTGCGGGTGGTAGACGACGAACGAGCCGTCGCTCTCGTCGGCCTCGACGACGAAGATCTCGCCCTCGCCCGGTGCCGCGTTGACACCGAGCCCCGCGACGTTGGCGCCGATCGCGAACGACGGCTTCTCCCCCGCCGCGACGAGGGCGGCCGTCGCCATTCCGCTCGTCGTCGTCTTGCCGTTGGCGCCCGCGACGGCGAGCCCGCGACCCGCGCGCATGAGCATCGCGAGGCCCTGGCTGCGGTGCAGCACCGGCAGACCGCGCCGTCTGACCTCGACGAGTTCGGGGTTGGCCTCGTTGATGGCGCTTGAGATGAGGACGACGGCGCCGTCCGGCACGTCGGCAACGTTCGCGGCGTCGTACCCGAGCTCGATGCGTGCTCCCTGGGCACGAAGGTCGTCGAGTACCGGCAGGTCGACGTTGTCGGAGCCGCTCAGGGTGACGCCCGCGGCGAGGAACAACCGCGCGACGCCCGACATGCCTGAGCCGCCGACCGCGATCATGTGCACGTGTGGCACGTCCGCGAGAGCGGGCAGCGGCGCGGCGAAGTCGAACCGCTCGTTCACACCGTTGCTCATGCCCGGCCCCCGGTCGCTGCAGCGTCCTCGATGAGGTCGACGAGGCGTGCGGCGCCATCCGCGTGCCCGCGGCTGCCGGCTGCCGCACGCATGCGGGCCAGCTCGTCGGCGTCCGTCACGAGCGGGATGACGACGCGCTCTACCCACGTCGCGTCGACGTCGCCGTTGTCGACGAGCAATGCTCCCCCGGCCTCGACGACGTCCTTCGCGTTGAGTCGCTGCTCGCCGTTGCCGATGGGCAGCGGCACGTAGATCGCGGGGATCGCGAGCGTGGACAGTTCGCTCACCATGCCGGCGCCGCTTCGCGTGACGACGAGGTCGGCCACCGCGTAGGCGAGGTCCATGCGGTCGCAGTACTCCTCGACGACGTAGCGCGGCCCCGAGGCGGTGGCCGGGGCCTCGAACCCCTTGCCCCGCCCGGTGATGTGCAGGACCTGCACCCCGGCCTCACGCAGCGCCGGCGCGGCCGCGGCGAAGGCCTCGTTGAGACTCGCTGCACCGAGCGAGCCACCGGTGATGACGAGCGTCGGGCGTCCGGGTTCGAGACCGAAGTACGTCATCGCCTCGGCGCGCAGCATCGCGGGGCGAAGCTCTCGGATCTCGCGTCGCAGCGGCATCCCGACGACCTCGGCGCCCGCCAGCGGGGTGCCGGGGAACGTCGTCGCCGTGTGCGCGGCCCATCGCACGCCGAGCTTGTTCGCCAGCCCCGGCCGGGCGTTCTGCTCGTGGATGACGATGGGGATCCCAGCCTTGCGCGCCGCGAGGTAGACGGGCGTCGAGACATACCCGCCGAAGCCGACGACGACCTGCGGGCGGCGTTCGGCAACGAGTGCCTCCGCCTGGCGCAGCGCCCCCCGGAACGCGGCGGGAAACCTCAGCGCGGCGACGTTCGGCCGACGCGGGAAGGCGACCTTCGGCACGTAAGACAGCGTGAAACCGTGCTCGGGCACCAGTCGCTCCTCGATGCCGTCAGGGGAACCGACGACCGTGATGACGGCTTCGGTGTGGCGGTCGGTGATCTCCTGCACCGTCGCGAGCAACGGCAGGACGTGACCGGCCGTTCCTCCTCCGGCGAGCAGAACGCGTTCGAGCGTCATGTCAGTCAGCCTTTCCGTCGAGGGAGCACGGCGAGTGTGCGCGCCACGCGGCGCGGTTTGAGGGTGAGAGCTTCGGCGGCACCTGGTTCCTGCCTGGCGAAGGCCAACAGGATGCCGATGCCGAACAGTGTCATGACGAGCGCCGACCCGCCATAGGAGACCAGCGGGAGCGGCACACCGACGATCGGGAAGATGCCCAGGACCGAGCCGATGTTGACCACTGCCTGGAAACAGATCCACACCATGATGCCGGCACTCGCGACGCGGACGAACATGTCACGCGTCTGCGCGATGAGCCGGTAGCACGCGTAGGCGAGCACGACGTACAACGCGAGCACCGTGAGGGCACCCGGCAGACCGAGCTCTTCGCCGATGATGGCAAAGATGAAGTCGTTGTGAGCCTCCGGCAACCACTGCCACTTCTCACGCGAGGCGCCCGGCCCGAGGCCCCACACTCCGCCCCCGGCGAGAGCGTACATGCCGTGCACCTTCTGGTAGCACCCGTCGAGATCGACGTTGTCGCACCCACCGAGCCAGGCCTGGATGCGCGAGGTCCGGTTACCACTCGTCCAGATCGCGATGGGCAACGTGACGAGGGCGAGGGCCGCCAGCCAACCGAACAACGCCTTGCGCGCGCCGGCACACCACAACATGCCGAGGTAGATGACCGAGACGACCATCGTCGTCCCGAGATCCTTGCCGAGCATGATCAGCCCGATGAGCAGGACGACATAGGGCACGGTAGGCAGGATCGAGCGACGGGGGTCGTGCAGGTGGGCCTGTCGGTTGGACAGGACGAGCGCCACCATGAGGATCAGCGCCACCTTGCCGATCTCGGACGGCTGGATCTGCAGCCCGCCCACTCGGATCCAGTTGCGGTTGCCGAGTACCTCCACACCGATCCCGGGCACCATGACGAGCACCTGCAGGAAGAGTGCGGCGAGCATGAGAGGAAAGGCCATCACCTTGAACACCCGGATCGGCAGACGACTCGTCACGGTAGCCACGATGACACCGACCACCGCGAATACCGCCTGCTTCGTGAAGTCCGAATACGGCGACTGCGTATCCATGTACGACGTCACGCTCGAGGCGGACAACACCATGACGAGTCCGAGTCCGACGAGCATGCCCGCCGAGCCGAGGATCAGGTAATACGTGGCCAGCGGCGACTCGAGCCACTTCAGGCGCCCTCTGAGCTGACGCGAGGCCCCCTGCACCGCAGGCGAATCCCGCCATGACAGGCGCGTCGCCGTCATGCCCCGGATCCGCTGAGTGCCGCGACCGCGTCGGCGAACGCGTCACCGCGCGCGCCGTAGGAGGCGTACATGTCGAGACTCGCCGCTGCCGGTGCGAGCAGCACGGTGTCGCCGCGCTGGGCGGCTGCGTTCGCCGCCGCGACGGCCTCACGCATCGCCTCGTCGGCATCGCTCGTCTCGATGACGGTGACGGGCACCTGCGGCGCGTGGGCCGCGAGAGCGTCGGCGATGATGCCCCGGTCACGACCGAGCAGCACCGCGGCGCGCAGCCGCGAGGCGTTCGCGCGCACGAGATCATCGACCTCGGCGCCCTTGAGCAATCCGCCGGCGATCCAGACGACGGGGTCGAACGCCTGCAGCGACGCCTGGGCCGCGGGCGGGTTCGTCGCCTTCGAGTCGTCGACCCAGCGCACGCCGCCGACCTCGGCGACGCTCGCCATCCGGTGCGGCTGGGGCGTGTAGTCGACCAGGCCCTGACGGACGGCGGCGAGCGTCACGCCGTAGCTGCGGGCGAGCGCGGCCGCGGCGAGCGCGTCGGCGACGTAGTGCGGTGCGGAAGCGTTCGGGCCGAGGTCACTCAGGATGGCGAGTTCGGCTGCGCTGGTGCGTCGTTCGGCGATGAAGGCACGGTCGGCGAGGACGTCGTCGACGATGCCGACCATCGACGGCCCCGGCGTGCCGAGCGTGAACCCGATCGCGCGACAGCCGTCGACGACCTCGGCGTCCTCGACCATCGCCTCGGTCGCGGGATCGTCCACGTTGTAGACGCACGCGACCTGGGTGCGCTCGTACACCCGCCCCTTCTGACGCTTGTATTCCTCGTAGGAGCCATGCCAGTCGATGTGGTCGGGGGCGACGTTGAGGCAGCAGGACGCGTACGGCGACACCGTGCGCGACCAGTGCAGCTGGAACGACGACAGCTCGACCGCGATGACGTCGTACGGCTGCGGGTGCAGTACTGCCTCGAGCAGCGGCATGCCGACATTGCCGGCGGCCACCGCGCGCAGCCCCTGCGCCTTGAGCATCGACTCGAGCATCGTGACGGCCGTCGTCTTGCCGTTGGTCCCGGTGATCGTCAGCCACGGCGCACCGCCCTCGCGTGGGCGCATGCGCCACGCGAGCTCGACCTCACCCCAGACGGGGATGCCGCGCGACATGGCGTCCTGCATGATCGGCGCGCTCGGCGCCACGCCCGGTGAGGTGACGATGAGATGCGTACCCTCCGGCGCCGCGTCCATGTGCTCGGCGCCGAGCGCGACGTCGGCGCCGAGGACGTCGAGGATCTGCGCGCGCTCGGCCATGACGTCGCTGTGGTCGCGCGAGACGACGCGCACGCGGGCGCCGCGCTCGAGGAGCGCGTCGGCGGCCGCGAACCCGGACACGCCGAGCCCGATGACGAGCACCGACAACCCGGACCAGTCGGCGTCGCGGTGCGTGAGGTCACGCTCCCCCGCGAACGGTTCGTACGAGGGGTCGAGGGCCCACAGGTCGTGCTGGCTCACTGGCTGACGTTCCATTCCGCGTAGAAGATGCCCAGACCGAACGCGACGCACAGCCCCGCGATGATCCAGAACCTGATGACGACGGTGATCTCGTTCCAACCCACCATCTCGAAGTGGTGGTGCAGCGGCGCCATCCGGAAGATGCGCTTGCGTCGGGCCTTGAACGAGCCGACCTGGAGGATGACCGAGAGCGTCTCGATGACGAACAGCCCGGCGAGGATGACGACGAGGAACTCGGTGCGCGTCGTGATGGCGAGGCCCGCGAGCGCGCCGCCGAGGGCGAGCGAACCGGTGTCACCCATGAAGATCTTGGCCGGCGTCGCGTTCCACCACAGGAAGCCGAAGCAGGCACCCATGAGCGCCGCGGCGACGACGGCGAGGTCGTGAGGGTCGCGCACGTCATAGCACTTGGCGGCGTGCGTCATCATCTCCGAGTACTGGCAGTTCTGGTTGAACTGCCAGATCGAGATGAGCACGTACGCGCCGAACACCATGACGCACGCGCCGGTGGCGAGCCCGTCGAGACCGTCGGTGAGGTTGACGCCGTTCGAGGTACCCGCGATGAGCAGGTTCGCCCAGATGACGAACAGCAGCAGGCTGACGACGGTGCCGCCGACCGCGAGCGACAGGCTCGAGTCGCGCACGAACGAGATGGCGTAGCTCGCGGGTGTGAGGCCGTTGGAGTTCTCGAACTGCAGTGCGAGCACGGCGAAGATGACGGCGACGAGCGTCTGCCCCCCGAGCTTCTGCAGTGACGTCAGCCCGAGCGATCGCTGCTTCGTGATCTTGATGGCGTCGTCGGCGAACCCGACGAGCCCCAGCCCCGCCATGAGGAACATGACGAGCAGACCGCTCGCGCTCATCGGCGTCATCGTGAACAGGTGGGCGCAGCCGTACGCGAGCAGGCTCGCCGCGATGATGACGGCGCCACCCATCGTCGGCGTGCCGCGCTTGGTGTGGTGCGTCGTGGGGCCGTCGTCGCGGATGAACTGCCCGTATCCCTTGCGCACCAGGAACTTGATGAACATGGGGGTGCCGAACAGAGCGGCGATCAGCGACACGATGGCCGCGATGAGCACGCCCTTCATGAGGTCACCTCCGTGACAGGAAATGCGGGTGTACCGGATTCTTCGACCAACCTATCCCCCAGCATGCGAAGACCCGAGTCACGACTCGACTTGAACAGCACGACATCCCCCGGTGCGATCTGCTCGACGAGCACGTCGTGTGCCGCGTCGATGTCATCGACGGTGGTGACGGCGTCCGCCGTCATGCCCGCCGTGCGCGCCCCCTGCGCGATGGCCTGCGCGCCCGCGCCGACGACGACGAGGCGGTCGATGCCGAGTTCGGCGGCGAGCTGCCCGACGGCGGTGTGCTCGTCATGCGAGGCCTCGCCCAGTTCACGCATCTCACCGAGCGCGGCGATGCTGCGGCGTGAGGTACCCATGTGGGCGAGGGCTCGCAGCGCGGCACGCATCGAGTCGGGGTTGGCGTTGTACGCGTCGTTGACGAGCGTCACGCCGCCGCCGACCTCGCTGACCTCCATGCGCCAGCGCGACGCGGCCCCGGCTCCGGCGACGGCCTCGACGACGTCGCCGAGCGCGAGTCCGAGGCTGGTCGCGGCGGCGATGACGCTGAGCGAGTTGCCGACCTGGTGCTCGCCGACGAGGGCGAGACGCACGTCTGCCTCCCCGAGGGGGCAGGTGAGGTGATACCTCGGGCGACCGGCCTCGTCGATGCTCACGTCGGTGGCACGGTAGTCGGCGTCCTCGCCGAGACCCACGAGGATGACCTTCGCCTGCGTGCGGCTCGCCATCGCGCGCACCCGCGAGTCGTCGACGTTGAGGATCGCGACGCCGTCCTGCGGCAGCGCCTCCACGAGCTCACCCTTAGTCCGGGCGATTGCCTCGACGGAGCCGAACTCGCCCATGTGCGCCTGCCCGACGTTGAGCACGATGCCGATGCTCGGCGGCGCGATCTTCGTCAGGTACGCGATGTGCCCCACCCCCGAGGCGCCCATCTCGGCGACGAGGTAGCGCGTCGCCTCGTCGATGCGGCAGACCGTCAGCGGGACCCCGACCTCGCTGTTGAGCGAGCCGTAGGGGGCGATCGTCGGCGCGAACCGCGCGAGCACCGCACCGAGCAGATCCTTCGTCGACGTCTTGCCCGACGAGCCGGTGATGCCCACGATCTGCAGGTTGGGTGCACGGTCGACGACGGCGCGCGCCACCTCGGCGAAGGCCAGTTCGACGTCGTCGACGACGACGCACGAAGCACCGTCGACCGCTCGCTCGCCGAGAACTCCGGCAGCGCCGACCGCCAGCGCGGCCGGGACGAAGTCGTGCCCGTCCGCGTGCTCACCGACGCGCGCGACGTAGAGCGAGCCGGCGGCGCACTCGCGCGAGTCGGTGACGACGGGACCGGTGATGCGAGCGTCGGGGCCGACCAGGCGTCCCCCGGTGACGGTCGCGATCTCCTCGAGTGATAGTTCGATCACTGGGACGACGACTCCTTCGAACGGTATTCGATCGGATAGGGCAACTTGTCGCTCTTGTTCGGGGGAATCTTACGGTTATGCAGGGCGTACCCCATGACCTTGGAGAACACGGGCGCGGCGAGGTCGCCACCGAAGGTGCCCGCCTGCGGCTTCTGCAGCGTCACCGACACGATGAGCTGCGGATCCTTCGCGGGCGCCATGCCGATGAAACCCGCCGTCACGCCGTCGTACGTCTTCTTCTGCGCGTCGTAGCGCTGGGCCGTCGAGGTCTTGCCGGCGACGTCGTACCCGTCGACGGCCGCGAGCGGCGCCGAGCCCTCCTTCGACACGACGCCCTGCATCATGCCGATGAGCTCGCGCGAGGTCTTCTCACTGAACACGCGCGTCGGCGTGCGATCGTCCTGCGGCGCCTTCATCGTCCCGTCGGCGTCCTGCACCTTCGACACGAGGCTGAGCGGCGAGCGCACCCCACCGTTGGCGATGGTCTGGAACAGCGCCGTCTGCTGCACCGCAGAACTCGCGAGGCCCTGACCGAACATCACGGTGTACCACGTGTCCCCCACCCAGTTCTTGACGGGCGGGACGATGCCCGCGGACTCGCCGGGAAAGCCGATTCCGGTCGTCTTGCCGAGCCCGAACTTCATCATGTACGAGTACAACGTCTCCTTGGGCATCTTCTCGCCCGCGAGGATCGTGCCCATGTTCGACGATTGTGCGATGACACCGGCGAGGGTCAGGTACTCGACGCCGTGGGGGTGCGAATCCTGGAACGGGCGCCCGGCGCGCTCCAACTTGGCGGGCACCTCGACGTGCGTCGTGGGCCTCGCGAGGCCTTCCTCGAGGAGCGCGCCCGCCGTCACCATCTTCTGTGTCGAACCGGGTTCGAAGGTGTCGGTGAACGCACGGTTCTGCAAGGCGTCGGACGCGGCCGAACTCATGTCGTTGTTGTCGAAGCTCGGGTAGCTCGCGGTCGCGAGAAGGTGCCCCGCCTTGTCGGCGACGACGATCTCGCCCGACTGCGACTTCGTCTTCTTGACGGCCGCGACGAGTTCGTTCTGCGCGTACCACTGGATGTCGTTGTCGACGGTGAGCTGCACGGCCCGGCCGCTGACGGGCTGCTGGTCGAGGTTGTCCCCCGTCGCGATCGGCTCGCCGTTGCGAGCGCGCTCGATCTGGTGGATGCCGTCCTTGCCGCGCAGCTGCGCGTCGAGCATCTGCTCCACCCCGCCGCCAGGCACGCCGGCCGAGTTCACCCAGCCGACGAGCGGGGCGACGGAGGTGCGCTGCGGGTATTCACGCTTCTGACGCAGTTCCGAGGAGATGCCGGGCAGCTCCAGCGCCTTGAGCTGGCTCCACTGCGCCGGCGTGATGTCCTTCGCGAGGTACACGAAGCGGCTCTTTCGCTTGCTCGCCTCGTCGAGCTTGCTCGCGTAGTCGCTCGCGTCGCCGCCGAGCACCTGGGCGAGTTGTGCGCCCACGCCGTCGATGCCCTTGGGCGACCTCTTCGAGTTCTTGCGGTACTGCGAGGCCGCAACAGGGTCTCCCGCGATGTCGCGGCGTTCGACGCTGCGGGCGAGGACCGCACCGTTCTCGTCGGTGATGGTGCCGCGCGCGGCCGGCACGTTGGTGCGCGTGAGCCGCTGCGTCAGCGCCTGCTGGGACAGCTCGTCCGCGTTCCACCACTGCACGCTGAACAGTTCGTAGGCGAAGATCGCGAACACGAGCGTGAATGCCATGAGCATGAGTCGCGAACGTCGGCGCGGGTGCCCGACGGCCGCGAGACGTGCCCGGGCGGGTTCGTTCCAGCGCACCGGGCGGCCCTGGCCGTCGCTGTTCTGACGAACGCCTCGCGCACCACCACCCGCAGCCGGCCGTTCGCGAGGCCGATCCTGACCCTGGGGTCGTCCCTGTCGCCGGTTCTGCGCCGGAACCCGACCGCGAGATCCAGGACGCTGGGAGCCGTCGGGACGGGGGCGGCGAGGCTGGCCGGGCTGAGAGCGCCGGGGTCGATCCACGTCAGCTCTCCTCGTCCCGCTCGTCCACGTCGTGCTCGCTTCACGTCTTACTTGCTCGTCTTCTTCGCCGCCTCGGCCTTCTTGGCCGCCTCGGCCTTCTTGGCCGCCTCGGCCTTCTTGGCCGCCTCGGCCTTCTTGGCCGCCTCGGCCGCTGCCTTCTCCTTGGCTCGAGCCTGCGCCTGCGCCACCGGGTCGGTGATGTGCAGACCGACGGTGCCGCTGGCGATCACCTCGCCGGCCGCCTTGCTGGCGGGGGTGCTCGGCAGCGTGTTCACACTAAGCGCCGTGCCCGCCTGGCTCGGGTGTGCCACGCCGAGCTTCTTGCCCGTGTCCCGACTCACATAGGTGATCGACGCCGGCTTGACCATGCCGTAGCTCTCGGCCTTCAGCGTGAGCTCCTCGGGCGCGGACACGGCCGAGATCTCGCTGTCGAGCGCCTGCTCTCGCTCGTTGAGCGTGGAGACGTCACTACGCAGCGTCGAGAGGGTGAACGACTGCTCGGCGCGCATCGTGTTGAGGAACAACAGTGCAAGCGCCGAGGCCATCGCGACGAGGACGGCGAGCGCCATGAAGCGAGTGTGCCCGGCGCGCTCGGCGGTGGCGACCTGAGTCGCCGGCCGAGCCGGACGCGCACCGGAACGGGCCGAGGTGACGCGGGGGCGACTCGTCGTCACTCGACGAGGGGCGCGGGTGGGGGCGGCCAGCTGGGTCATGACTGGCTTCCTTTCGCTCGGGTGCGTTCGATGACTCGTAATCTGACGGAGGCACTGCGGGGGTTGCTCTCGAGTTCGTCCTCGCTCGGGACGGCGGCGCCCCGGGTGACGAGCGCGAACTCGGGACGGTGCTGGGGTAGTTCCACCGGTAGACCGGGCGGCGCGGTCGAGGCGGACGCGGTTGCGAAGGCGCGCTTCGTGATGCGGTCCTCCAGCGAGTGGAACGACAGCACGGCGAGGCGTCCGCCGACGGCCAGCGAGTCGAGCGCCGACGTCACAGCCTGCTCCCAGCCGCGCAGTTCGTCGTTGACCTCGATGCGCAGGGCCTGAAAGGTGCGCTTGGCCGGGTGGCCGCTCTGACGCTGCGAAGCGAGCGGGATGACCGAGCGCAACATCTCGACGAGCCGACCCGACGTCGTCCACGGCTGCTTCTCGCGCTCCTTGACGACGGCGTGCGCGATCTTGCGGGCGAAGCGCTCCTCGCCGTACGTCTTGAGGATGCGCTCCAACTCGTCCTGGCTGGCGGTGTTGAGGACGTCGGCGGCCGTGGGCCCGTCGCTCGTCTGGTCCATCCGCATGTCGAGTGGCGCGTCGGCGCGGTAACTGAAGCCGCGGTCGAGCTCATCGAGCTGCAGGCTGGAGACGCCGAGGTCGAACAGCATCGCGTCCGCGGGGCGGGGCAGGACGTCGGCGACCTCGGTGTTGACGGCGTGGACGCCTTCGAAGCGGTCACCGAAGCGGGCGAGGCGTTCACCGGCCAGACGCAGGGCCTCGGTGTCACGGTCGATCCCGATGGCGCGGGCCTCGCCGAAGCGCTCGAGCACGGCCTCGGTGTGGCCACCCATGCCGAGGGTGGCGTCGACGTAGAGAGCGCCGGAGCGCTCGAGCGAGGGGGCGAGAGCGTCGAGGATCTCGGTGAGCATGACGGGCACGTGACGATCGGCTGCGAGGCCGCGTGACATCTCCATCGGTGCTCCGTCGCTCGAATCGGGGTGGGCGGCATTCGGCCGGCGGCGCTGCTGTCGCCAGGGCCCCCGCCGCTGGGCTTCCGGCACCGGGGAAGGTGTGTCGGATTCTCAGCGGCCGGAGACCTCGCGACAGCAGGGCTACAGCAAACCGGGAACGACTTCTTCGGCCTGCTCGGAGAACGGCTGTTCCGCGCCGGCGAGGTAGTCGTTCCACGCCTGCGTGTCCCAGATCTCGACGCGGTTACCCGCACCGATCACCGTGCATTCCTTCGAAAGACCCGCGTACTCGCGCAGCAGCGGCGGGATCGTCACACGGCCCTGCTTGTCGGGGATCTCGTCGGAGGCCCCCGAGAGCAGGACGCGCTGATAATCACGCACCGCACGCGAGGTGACGGGTGTCGTGTTCATCGCGGCAGCGATGCGCTCGAACTCGTTCATCGGAAAGACGTACAGGCAGCGTTCCTGCCCACGCGTCATGACGAGGCCCGCAGCGAACTTCTCGCGGAACTTCGCGGGAAGGATCATGCGGCCCTTGTCGTCGAGACGCGGCGTGTGGGTACCCAGAAACACGGCTGGGCACCTCCCGTCACCGATCTCGCTCCGATGACCCCCACTCTACTCCACTTCACCCCACCATGTCGCCCCACCATGTCTGATCTCGTGATCTGGGCAGAGCGATTTCCGCGTCATTGCAGGGCTGACGGCGGGTGGGGCGCGGTGGAGGGAAAAAACCGCCGCTCCCCGACCGTGGGGGCGCGGGGTCCGGCTCGGTCGACGGCTTCACGGCCACGGCACCTCGTCGAGAGCGCAGGTGGAGCGATGTGGAGGAACCCGGTGGAGCGCAGTGGAGGGCGTGCGTGGAGCGCGGTGGAGGGCGATGCGCTCGTCGGCCAGGCGGGTGACGACGCATCCAAGCCCGCGGGGCGAACTGTGGCCGGGGAGGGAAGTTTGGCAAGATCGTGAGTCATGGAACGCCGCAGCCCCGAGCCTTACCCCGCGACCACCGACGTCCTCGGCCTCGCCGACGCCGTGCGCCGCAACGTCGCCCTCGTCGTCGAGGGCAAGGACGACGTCGTGCTCACGGCCGTCACCGTGCTGTTCGCGGGCGGTCACCTGCTCGTCGAGGACGTGCCGGGCGTCGGCAAGACCGTGCTCGCCAAGGCCCTGGCCCGTTCGGTCGACGCGACGATGCGACGCATCCAATTCACGCCCGACCTGCTCCCGAGCGACATCACCGGTGTCAACGTCTACGACCAGGGCAAGGGTGACTTCACGTTCCGTCCGGGCGCGGTGTTCGCGAACATCGTCATCGGTGACGAGATCAACCGCGCCTCTCCGAAGACGCAGTCGGCGCTGCTCGAAGCGATGGAGGAGCACCAGGTGAGCATGGACGGGCGCACCATGCCGCTGCCGCGCCCCTTCATGGTCGTCGCGACACAGAACCCCGTCGAGATGGACGGCACCTTCCCCCTGCCCGAGGCGCAGCGCGACCGTTTCATGGCGCAGATCAGCATGGGTTACCCCTCTGCGCGCGCCGAGCTCGACATGCTTCTGCACCACGGTGAGAAGGACCCGCTCGACACGCTGCGTCCCGTCGCCAGCGCCGACGACGTCGAGCACGCGATCGATGCCATCGCGTCGCTGCACACGAGTGACGCGCTGCGTCAGTACGTCGTCGACCTCGTCGCCGCGACGCGCAGCCACCCCAGCCTGCGTCTCGGCGCGAGCCCGCGCTCCTCGCTGCAGCTGCTGCGCGCGGCGCGCGCCCACGCCGCCATCGCGGGGCGCGACCACGCGCTGCCGGAGGACGTCGCCGCCATGGCGCCCGCCGTCCTGTCGCACCGTGTCCTCATAAACCGCGCCCAGCGCGACGAGACGCCCGGTGACGTCGTGCGCCACCTCGTCGAGACCGTGGCTGTGCCGTCGGCGTCGCGATGAGCACGCTGCCGCGCCTCACCCGTCGTGGCCTGCTGCTCGCGGGAGCGGGCGTCTCCCTCGTGCTCATCGGCGCGTTCTCGGGTTTCACCGACCTCGTGCGAGCCGGAATCTTCGCGTTGCTGCTCCTCGTCCTCAGCGTGCTGACGCTGCTCGTCGCGACACGCGCGTCGGCGCAGGTGCGTCACGTCGGCCCGCGGTTGCCGCTCGAACCCGGTGACCGCGAGCGTGTCGCCGTCCACGCCGAGCTGTCGCCGTCGGCGCGCTTCTCGGGTGCCACCCTCCAGGAACCGCACACGTTCGGCGGCCCGACGCCGTCGTGGCCGGTCGAGGGGCGCCACTTCGACGGCGAATACGCGGTGAGCGCGCCTCACCGCGGCCGCTTCGTCACCGGTCCGACGCGCCTGGTCGTGCGTGACCCGTTCGGCCTCGCGCACCTGACGCGGGACGTCGCCGCGCGCCGTGAGATCCGCGTGTGGCCCCGCCAAGACGTCGCGCTCACGCCGCAGCGCGAGCGCAGCCTCGTCGGCGACTCGAGCATCGAATCGCACCTCGCCTTCGGCGGCGAGGTCGGGGCGAGCGTGCGCCAGTACGTGCGCGGTGACGACATGCGCCTCGTGCACTGGCCCGCCACCGCTCGCCGCGGTGAACTCATCGTCCGCCAGCTCGACCCACCGACCGACGAGACCGCGCGTGCCCGGCTCGTCGGGCACGTCGAGACCCCGGGTGTCGACGCCGGATGGGAAGGCCTCGTCGAAGCCTGCGCCTCGTGGCTCAGTGCACGCGCCCGCGCGCACCAGCCGTTCGCGCTGCGGGTCGGCGCCGAGACCTACCGCGATCTCCACGACGCGATGGACGCCCTCGCCGTCGCGGGTGATTGCCCCCTCGTCGACGACGCCGCATCCGCGCACGTCGTCTTCGTCCACGCCGACACCGCGGGCTCACTGGGGCCGGCGCCGTCCGGGGGTGAGGCGTTCGTCGCCGGATCACCCGATGCCGTGACGCCGATGCGCGCCCGCCTCGACGCCGACGGGTGGAGCACACACACGGTGCCCGAGGCGCGCCCCGTCACCACCGCCCCCGCCGAAGGAGCTCGATGACCACCCGCCGCATCCTCGCCGAGGTCGCCCTGGGGCTGCTGTGCCTGAGCGCCTGCTGGCCCCTCGTCGAGCTGTCGAAGGCCGACAGCGTCGGCGTGCCGATCGTCGTGGCCGCGCTCGTCATGTGGGCGATCGGCGCCGGGCTGCGACGCGTGGGTGCACGCTCCTGGCTCATCGTGCTCGCGCAGGCGGCGGCCGTCGTGGTCTCGCCACTCGCGGCGCTCGCCGCGCACGGGGTCTCCCCGACCCCGTCCGCGCTGCGGGCCGCCGGCCACGAGGCGCAGAAGGTCGCCAACTCCTCCGTCGCTCCCCTGCCGGCCGTCGCCGGCATCATCGCCGCGCTGACGCTCGGCGCCGCGCTCGTGGCCCTCGTCGTCGACTACGTCGGGGGCACGTCGAAGCTGCCGGCCGCCACCGTCCTGCCCGTCGCGGCGCCGTTCGTGCTCGCGACGACCGCCCTCGGTCAGACGTTGCCGCTGCCCTACTTCGCTGCTGCCGCAGCCGCGTGGGCGCTCCTGATGTGGCTGAGCACGAGTCGTTCCCGCACGTTGACGGGTGCGCCCGTCTTCGCCGCCGTGACGGTGCTGGCCGTGGCCGGCGCCGCCGCCCTGTCGGGGCACGTGCCGACCCGCGCGACTCCGGCTCTCGCCGAGGGTGGAGCCCGGGGCGTCGACACGAGCGTGGACTTCTCGACATCGCTCGACCTGAGCAAGGATCTGTCCTCGCGCAACGCGGCGCCCGTCCTCACCTACACGACCGAGGACTCACAGCCCGGCCCGCTCCGGGTGACGACGAGCTCGACGTACGCGGACGGCCAGTGGCGCGCGCGCACGAACGAGCCGACGACGAAGGTGAGGGCCAACAGCGAGTTCCCAGCGCTCGGCTACGACCCGGCCGTGCCGACGACGAGCTCGCAGGCCACCGTCACGCTCAACGGGATGAAGCCGCCGTTCATCGCCGCGCCGACGACGCTGCGCGCCGCCGCCTTCGGCCAGGGCCACGACACCTTCGACGTCGGAACGACGACCGGCGTGCCGCACCTCGCCGCTCAGGTGCCCGCGTACGCCGTCATCTTCCGGACGTTCACGGCGGCAGCGCGCCCCGTCGACGACTCGGCCGTCAGCGCCGGAACCGGTGGGGTGACGCAGGACGACCTCGCCGTCGCCTCGCTGCCGCAGGCGGCCCGCACGCGGATCGACGCGCTGCTCACCGCCTCCGGCGCCGGAGATGCGACCTCGCGTTTCGACAAGGCCGTCGCCATCCAGAACCACCTGCGCACCGACCCGTCCTACACGTACTCGCTGACGCTCGCCCCGACCCGCACTGTCGACGGCGCGAAGCTCGACCCCCTGTCCAACTTCCTCGAGACGAAGCAGGGCTACTGCACCCAGTACGCCACCACGATGGTGATGAGCGCCCGCTCACTCGGCATCCCGGCGCGCGTCGCGATCGGGTTCCTGCCCGGCACGAAGCAGGGCAACGAGTACGAGGTCCGCGCCGCGGACGCGCACGCCTGGCCCGAGCTGTACTTCCCCGGCATGGGGTGGACGCGGTTCGAGCCGACGCCCGGTTCGCGCTCGGGCGCGGCGCCGGCCTACGCGCGGACGAGCCCGTCGGCGACGAAGTCGTCGTCGAGCGCCCCGACGACGAGCTCGAGCGCGCCCGTGCCGTCGACTCGTTCGGTCGCCCCGTCGACCACGACGCAGACGTCGACGTCGACCTCGCACGGCGCGCCGGTGACGCACCACGACGACGGCGTTCTCGGTCGCGTCCTGCTGACGCTGCTCGGCGCGCTGGCCGTCATCGCCCTGCTCGGCGCGCTGCCGCTGCTCGGCTGGTGGCGACGCAACCGTCCGGTGCGTCAGGCACGTGAGCCCCGCGAGCGTGACGAGGCCCTGTGGCACCGCATGGTCTGGAACCTGCGCGACCTCGGGTACGTCGTCACGACCGAGCGATCCCCACAGGAAGCGGCCGGCCGGTTCGCCGACGACAACCCGCGCGCGTCGACGCACCTCGTCGAAGCCGTCGAACGCGCGGCACACTCGATCGAGAACTCGCGCTACGCTCCGACGCCTGCGCGGGGCATGGCTGCCACGACCGAACGCGTGACGCGCGCAGCACGCTCCGACGCCTCCGTCGGCGCTCGCCTGCGGGCTTGGCTGCTGCCCCGCTCGGCGTTCGGGGCACGGAGCTGAGGTCGCCGCGGGGCCCTTCGAGCGTGGGTCCCGCGGTGCGTCAGACGTTCTGGCTCGTCCGGTGTGCCGGATGGTCGGGCGTTCGACCCGTTAAGGTCGCGGATATCTGCGTTTTCCCTACGCCCAGACTGCTCGAACAAGGCACTCCAAACCCGGCGCGCATGACGGACTGGCCCGCATCCACTGGTGTGGATGCGGGCCAGTTCATCGTGCGCGACGCGCCGAGCGCGCGCCTCGTCGACGACTCTCAGTCGAGGATTCTCAGTCGAGGTAGTCGCGCAGCACCTGCGAGCGCGACGGGTGCCGCAGTTTGCTCATCGTCTTGCTCTCGATCTGACGGATGCGCTCACGCGTCACGCCGTAGACCTTGCCGATCTCGTCGAGCGTCTTCGGCTGGCCGTCGGTGAGGCCGAAGCGCATCGAGACGACGCCCGCCTCGCGCTCGGAGAGCGTGTCGAGCACCGAGTGCAGCTGCTCCTGCAGCAGCGTGAAGCTGACGGCGTCCGCCGGGACGACGGCCTCGGAATCCTCGATGAGGTCACCGAACTCGCTGTCGCCGTCCTCACCGAGGGGCGTGTGCAGCGAGATGGGCTCACGGCCGTACTTCTGGACCTCGATGACCTTCTCGGGGGTCATGTCGAGCTCCTTGGCCAGCTCCTCCGGCGTGGGCTCGCGGCCCAGGTCCTGAAGCATCTGACGCTGCACGCGAGCCAGCTTGTTGATGACCTCGACCATGTGCACCGGGATGCGGATGGTGCGCGCCTGGTCGGCCATGGCACGCGTGATGGCCTGACGGATCCACCACGTCGCGTACGTCGAGAACTTGTAGCCCTTGGTGTAGTCGAACTTCTCGACCGCGCGGATGAGGCCGAGGTTGCCCTCCTGGATGAGGTCGAGGAAGAGCATGCCGCGACCCGTGTAACGCTTGGCCAGCGACACGACGAGACGCAGGTTGGCCTCGAGGAGGTGGTTCTTCGCGTTCTTGCCGTCCGAGGCGATCCACCACAGCTCGCGCTTGAGCTTCATGTCCATCTTGACGCCCGACTCGAGCTTCTGCTCGGCGAACAGGCCGGCCTCGATGCGCTTCGCGAGCTCGACCTCCTGCTCGGCGTTGAGCAGGGCGACCTTGCCGATCTGCTTGAGGTAGTCCTTGACCGGGTCGGCCGTCGCACCCGCCGTCACGACCTGCTGGGCCGGCGCGTCATCCTCGTCACCCGGACGCAGGACGAAGCCGCCCTTCTCGTCTTCGGCCTCGCCGGCGGGCTTCTTCGCCTCGTCGACCTCCTCGGCGCCTGCCTCGACGTCCGTCACGACGACGTCGTCGATCTCGACGTCCTCGGCGACGACCTCGTCCGGCTCGCCAGCGGATGCTTTCTTGGCGGTGGTCTTCTTCGCGGTCGTCGACTTGACCGCGGTGGCCTTCTTCGCCGTCGCCTTCTTGGCGGTGGTCTTCTTGGCGGCCGCCTTCTTCGCGGGGGCCTCACTCGCCTCGTCGGCGGTGACGTTCTCGTCGAGCTCGGCGTCGGTCTCCGCCTCTACGGCCTTCTTCGCCGCCGTCTTCTTGACGGCAGCCTTCTTCGCGGTCGTCGTCTTGGCCGCGGTGGTCTTCTTCGCGGCAGCGGTCTTCGTCGCCGTCTTCTTGGCAGTCGACTTCTTCGCCGCGCTCTTGCGCCCGGTCGTCGTGGCGACGGCCTGGGCCGCGTGAACCTCGTCGAGCACGATCTCGATGCCCTCGGCCCCCAGCGCCTTCAGCACCGCCTTCTGCTTGGCCATGGAGATCTTCGCTTCTTCGAGGGCGGTCTTCAGCACCACGCTGTCGACCGTGCCGCTCGCGCGCCCCTGCTCGAACAGAGCAATGACCGCGGGATGGTCGATGTCCGCGGGAAGCGCGGGGGTCTGAGCCGTTTCGGACACTGAGGTCACCAACTACCTTCCGAGAGTGCACAACGCATCGGGCAGGCGCAATCGCGCGCCGAGCGCTTCGTACGAGGGAAGAGACGAACCACGGGGGCGGGATCCGACGAGAGCCGGTTGCCCGAGACTCACCTGAGCTCGCCTGGCACCGTGGTGCCTGATTCGATCCCCCGCGTCGCTTCTTTCACCATTATAGAACTCTGGGTCGAGAACCGCAGAATCACGGGGTTCAACGCCCCTGCGTGCGCGGGTGTTCCCGACCTGACGCAAGCGCGTTAGGCCGGGGTTGGGAGCAGCGCGAGATCAGTGCGCTGTGGGCTTGACCGCGAGGACGGGGCACGGCGCGTCGAGCAGCAGCCGCTGAGCGCTCGAACCGAGGATCAGCTTGCCGACGGGCGTGCGGCGACGCAGCCCGATGACGAGCAGCGCCGGGTCGAGTTCGGCCACCTCGTCGAGGATCACCTCGACCGCGTCCTGGCCCTCCTCCACCTGCACGACGCGGCCGCCGACCGCGTCCGCACTCTCCTGCGCGGCAGCGCGCGCGTCGTCGCTCGGGACGGTCGAGACGAGTACGAGCGGGCGCCCCAGCACACTCGACTGACGCACGGCCTCGGCCACCGCGGCCTCACCCTCCGGGCCCGGAGCGAAACTGACGACGACGGACATGCGCAACCCCTGTTCTGCGACTGTGGCGATCGGCTCACACGCTACCCGAGGTGCCGCGAGCGTCCGCCGTCACGCCACGGGACGGACGCGGCCCGCCTCGGCCGTGAGCGGCCGGGCGATGACCTCGCGCACGAGCGCCGCGATCTGGTCGGCTTCGATGAGGAAACCGTCGTGACCGTGCGGCGAGTGGATGAGACGCAGCCGTCCGCGCCCGTGAGCCCGGACGATGTCGGCGGAGGCACTGACCGGGAACAGCCGATCGGAGTCGACCGCGGCGACGACGAGCTCACCCCCGAACACCCGAAGCGCAGGCTCGATGCCGCCGCGGCCGCGGCCGACGTCGTGCGTCGCCATCGCCTGCGTGAGCCGCACATAACTCATGGCGTCGAACCGCGCGACGAGTTTCGCGGCGTGGTGCTCGAGATAGCTCTCGACGGCGAACAGGCCGCCGTCGAGCGTGCGGTCCGCTCCCTGCGACTCGCGTCCGAACCGCTCCTGCAACTCGTGCGCGCTGCGGTAGGAGGTGTGCGCGATCTGGCGGGCGAGCCCGAGCCCCGACGTCGGGAAGACGCCCTGCTCGAGGTAGCCGCCACCCCGGAAATCCGGGTCAGCTTCGATTGCCCGCACCTGCGTGTGCCCCCACGCGATCTGGTCGGCGCCCGCCGCCGCGCAGCTCGCGACGACGAGGGCGCGCTGCACCCGATGCGGGAAGGTCGCCACCCACTCCGCGGCGCGCATCCCGCCGAAGGAGCCGCCGATGACGGTGTGGAAGCGCGCGATGCCGAGAGCGTCGGCGACCCGCGCCTCGGCGCGCGCCTGATCCCTGACGCTGACGTGTGGGAAGCGCCCGCCCCACACCCGGCCGTCTGGTGCGAGCGACATGGGGCCCGTGCTGCCGCGACAGCCGCCGAGCACGTTGATCGCCACGACGAACAGCTCGTCGGTGTCGAGGGGCGCGCCGGGGCCGATGAGACCAGGCCACCACCCCGCCGTCGGCTGCCCGGGGCCGACCGGCCCGACGACGTGCGAGTCTCCGGTCAGGGCGTGCTCGACGAGGACGGCGTTGCTCGCGTCGTCGTTCAGCTCGCCCCAGCACTCGTACGTCATGACGACGTCGGGCAGGGCGGCGCCGTTCTCCAGCGTCAGGGTGCCGATGTGGACGGCACGTGCGTGCGGGTTGAACCCGTCGTCGGTGAGGGGCGCCGCGGGGTCGGCCACGGCGAGGCGACGGTGCGAAACCATGACGTCCTCGATTCCGAGGTGGGTCGCAACCCACCTCTCGCGCTTGCCGCCCACGGGCGGCCCTGTCGTCACCCGGGGCACCCCGCCGCGAGGGAGGGTTGCCGCTCAGCAAGCCGGGGCTTGTGTCGCTGAAACTCTTGACCTGCGACAGAGTAGGCGGCCCTGCCCGCGGCTTCCATCGCCCGCGCGGCGACGTCCACGATGTGGCGCGCTCCCACAACCGGCACGCTCGTCAGGCGACGGAACTCTGCCGAGCCTTCGTGTGGAGCGCACCGACGGCCTGCTCGTACGACAACCCCGTGCCTGTGATGTCGCGCAGCAGTTGCCCCAATGACGTCCGCCCGATGCGCAGCGACGCCGCGGCGCACGCACCGGCTCCCCGCAGGTCGCCTTCGCGCCAGGTCGCGGCGGCCTCGAGGGCCTTCCACGCGGCGCGGCCGTGGCGCGGCACGAGCGGCAGCCAAGTTCGCAGGCACGCGCTCGTCATCAGCGGGCCAGGCTCGCCGAGCGGCGTGCCCGGGCTCAGCAGACGAAACAGTTCGGGTGCGACGCACAGGAGGATCTCATCGCGCGTCGGGCCGTCGACGACAGCGTCGGCGAGCACCTGCAGGTCGGCGCTGCGGGAGCGTCGCCGGGTGCCCGACGCGGTGTCGGGGACGTCGCACAACCGTGCCCAGGCGGCTCGGACGTCGACGACGCTGGGAACGGGGCGCGCGGTGGCGGCCATGGCCTCGCCGCCGCGGCGGACGTCGCGAAGCTGCTCGCGGGTCTGCTCTGACAGGGACGGGATCTCGTGGATCGCGCCGTCACAGCAGCCGAGCTCGCATTCGATGGCCCACCAGTGCTCGTCGCTGGCACCGAGGACGTGGTGCAGCGGCACGCGGCGCTCGATGCGTTTCGCGAGGGCCGCGATGTCGACGCGGCCCGGCTCGCAGCGATAGGCGATGGCGATGGCGGCCTGCGCACCCATCGTCGCGCGCCGCTCAGCGACGACGTCGAGCATGTGCGCCGTCTCCCCGTCGCACGCATCGTCCGCCCAGCCGAGCACCCCCGCGAGCGCACCGTCACGTTCGAACAGGACGATGACGGCGCCCGCCCTCTCGGAGCCGACGAGATCGGGAAGGGCTGCCACCAGGGCGCTGAGGCCCTTGAGTCGTGTTGTTGTCTTCATGCCCCCAGCGAAACCCATGACGCCACCCGCGCGCTGACCACGAGCCACAAACCTGTGGACGAGGCATCCTGCGGGCCGCGAAACGGGCCGTAGCCGTCACACCTGTGGGTGAGTGGGCCGTTCGAGCAAGGCCAGGCGGGGGTTCGGGGCCCGTCAGATCGTCGCCCGGAAGCCCGTTGATGCGCACGGACGACACATCGCCGAACCGGCCCGGACACGCCGAACGCCACCCGTCGAAGACGAGTGGCGTTCGGGGTGGAATCAGGGCGACGTCAGGCTGACGGCGGGATCTGCGCGACGAAGTCGCGACGCGCCGACTGGGCGATCTTGCGGATGAGGACGACATCGAGGCCGCCACCGATGAAGCCGCCCGCCACGGGGATGAGGCGCGGAATGCGCGTGAGGAAGCGACGCCCCACCTGCGAGCCGAGACGGAACGCAACTGACTTGTTCACGACGGCGAGCGCCGCCGGCGGCAGCTTGCGCGTGGCGACGTTCGTCGCGACGCCACCCGTCATCGGGCCGAGGCCCTTGAGGACCTGCGTCGCGTCCGCACCGATGAGGTCGAGCAGGATCGCCGAGCGCACGGCTGGGTCGTCGACGTCGTGACCGTTGATGGCGGCGATTGCCGCGACCATGCGCGTCGCGACGGTGTAGAAACCGATGACGTTCGCGGGCAGTGCCACGGGGAGCGTGACGAAACCGCCGAGGTTGGTGAGGAAGCCGTTCGCGCCCGCGAGCTTCGTGTGTGATGCGACGACGTCGTCCATCGCCGCTTCCTTGGAGCCCGCCTTCTTCATCGCCTCGTCGGCGACGGCGCGGGCCGACTTGAACGTCGCCACGCCCCCGATGCCCACCGAGATGAGGTGCTGCGCCAGGGTGTTGGCCGTCGAGTCGAGCATGCCCGACGATTTCTCGGGGGCTGCAGGAGCCTTCTTGTCTTGACCGAATCCGAACATGAGGTGATCCTCCCAAGTTGGCGGGGGCCCGGCAAGCCACCGCAGGGGTGGCCGCAGCCAGGCGAGCGTTGCGAAGCCCGCGTGGCCGTCGGCTCAGACCGACGGCCGGCGAGAAGCGCTCGCGGGCTCACAACGAGCCCTTGGTGCCCGGATCCTCTCCCTCGGCGCGCAGGAACTGCTCCAGCTCGGCGCCGATCTCGTCTGCGCTCGGCAGGTCGTTCATCTCGGCGGCGAGGAGCGAGCGTCGACGACGACCCTCGGTGAAGGCGTCGTACTGCCGCTCGAGGCCCTCGACGACCTCGGTGACCTCGTCGTTCTCGCTGATCTGCTTGGCGATGTCGGCGCGATGCAGCCCGGCGATCGCGGCGAGCTCCTGAGCGGGGATCGCCAGCCCCGTCAGCCCGCAGACGGCCTCGAGCGCGGCGAGCGCGGCGTCCGCGAACTCGACCTGCGTGAGGTAGTGCGGCACGTGGATCGCGAAACCTGCGGTGTCCATGCCCGCCTCGGCGAGCCGGATGTGCATGAGCCCTTCGGCACTCGAGGGCACCTGGACGTTGCCGAAGAGCGGCTCGTTCTCCGTCAGCAGACGCTGATCGGAGGCGAAACGCGTGAAACCGACCGGGCGCGTGTGCGGCACCGCCATCGGGATGCCGTGCGCGCTCACCATGAGCGAGACGCCGAGGTTCGCCGCGAGGATGCGGACGGCCTCGCTGACGCGCTCCCACTGGTAGTCGGGCTCGGGGCCGGCGAGCAGCAGGAACGGCGTGCCTTCGGCGTCGACGAGGCGGTACAGCACGAGAGCCGGGTCGTCGTACTCGCTGTAGCGGTCGCGATCGAACGTCATCATCGGGCGGCGACCGCGGTAGTCGAGCAACTGGTCGACGTCGAACGACGCGACGACCGTGTGCTCAAGCGTGCCCAGCATGTGCGCCGTCATCAACTTCTGTGTGTTGCCCGCGTCGATGAAACCGCCCAGCGAGACCACGAGGGTCGAGGCGCTCTGCTCGGCGAGCGGGGTGTCGGTCTCGATGCGGAACAGTTGCGTGGGATCAAGCACGTCGTACTCCTTCGTCAGGTGCTCACCGTTCAACGCCCCGCGCGCGGGGATGATTCCCCCACGCCGCGGCCACTCAGGTCTGCGGCGACGCGGCGTCCGGAACGGTCTCGGCATGACCGTCGGTGCGCAACTGCGCCCGCAGCGCCTCGGCATTCTCGGCGAGGATCTGCTGGTCCTGGCCGCGCGTGACGGCGTGCGGGTCGAACTCGGCCGGGCTCTGCGTCGGCCACACGTGCAGGTGCAGGTGCGGCACCTCGTACCCCTCGACGAGCAGGCCGACGCGCTGCGCCTGCCACGCGCGCTGCTGCGCCTGACCGATGATCTGCGCGACACCCGTGAGATGCGCGAAGATGCTCGGCGGCGCCTGCGTCCATTCGACGATCTCCCCGCGCGGCACGACGACCGTGTGCCCGTCGGTGATGGGGTCGATGACGAGGAACGCCACGCACACCTCGTCCTGCCAGACGAAGTGCGCCGGGATGTCGCCGTCGATGATCTTGCTGAAGATGCTCGCCATGGCCTCCAACCTACGCCCGATCAGCGGGCCTCCGCAGCGTCCATCGCCTTGTAGATCCGCTTCTCGGACACCGGGTGAGCGGTGCCCAGACGCTGCGCGAACTGGCTGACGGCAAGCTCCTCGATCATCCAGCGGATGTCGAGCACGTCGGCGTCCCCACGGCGCTCGGGGCGCAGCCCGGCGACCATGTCGTCGTACTCACGTCGGACGGTCGCGACGAGGTCGGCGCGGTCGGCGTCACGCACGAGATCGGTGACGCCCTTGTCGAGCCGCTCGAGCATTCCCCGCACGTAGCGATCGAGGTGACCGAGGCGCGCCAACCCGGTCTCGGCGACGAAACCGGGATGGATGAGCGCGACGAGGTGAGCGGCGACGTCGTCGTGCAACGCCTTCGCCGCGGGCGCCGTCAATCGTGACAGCCCGAGCTGCACCTCGGCGGCGTGCTCGAGCACGGGCGCGAGCTTCTCGGCCGCCTCGAGCACGAGCGGTGCCACCTGCTGACGGATCGCCGTGAGGGCCGCGTCGAACTGCTCTGCGTCGCGCACTTCGCGCCCGGGCATGCCTTCGATGACGGAGTCGACGGCGGCCGCGAGGACGTCGTCCATGAGGGCGTCCATCGAACCGTGCGGGTTGTTGCCGAGCGCGAGCTTCTGCCGGTTGCTCATGAGGCCGAGGATTCGCTTCCACGGCACCTGCGTGTTGAGCAGCAGCAGACGGCGGGTGCCGAGCCGAGTGGCCTGGCGCGCCTCGGACTCGGTGCCGAGCACCTCGACAGCGACGTCACGGCCGTGGTCGACGACAGCCGGGAAGCCCGTCATCCGCTGGCGGCCGGCCGACTTCGTGAACTGGCGGGGCAGCTCACCGAACGTCCACTGCGTCAGCCCCTGCTGCTCGAGGTCTCCGGCCGCCTTCGCGATCGACTGACGCAGACGCCCGGCGAGTTCGTCCTGCAGCGCCGCGAGATCCTTGCTCTCACGGATCTTGCGGCCCCGCTCATCCTCGACCCTGAACGTGACCTTCAGGTGGTCGGGCAGCTTCCCCGGGTCCCAACTCCCCGCGGGCACACGTACCGAGGTGAGACGAAACAGCGCCTCGCCCAGCTCGTCGGCGAACGGGACCTCACCCGGGCGACCCTGGGCATCCATGAGCG
Organism: Dermacoccus sp. Ellin185; assembly: GCF_000152185.1. NCBI lineage: Bacteria > Bacillati > Actinomycetota > Actinomycetes > Micrococcales > Dermacoccaceae > Dermacoccus > Dermacoccus sp. Ellin185. Next base: position 91,353 of record NZ_AEIQ01000099.1, read on the forward strand.
CCAGCGCCCGCCGCGCATGGTCGGGAGCCGGGACGAAGCTGCGTCGGATGTTCTTCGGCAGCGACTTCACGAGGGCCGTCGCGAGTTCCTCACGCATACCGGGCACGAGCCAGTCGAACCCGTGATCCTCGACCTGGTTGAGCACCGGCAGCGGCACGTGCACGGTGATGCCGTCGGCGTCTGCACCCGGCTCGAACTGATACGTCAACTTGAGCCTGAGACTGCCTTGCCGCCACGACTTCGGGTAGGCCGACTCGTCGACGGCGTCCGCGTCGTCGGCGACGAGCAAATCCTCGGTGAAGGTGAGCAGGCTCGGGTTCGTGCGACGCTCGTTCTTCCACCACCGGTCGAAGTGCGCCCCGGAGACGATGTCCGCCGGGATGCGCTCGTCGTAGAAGTCGAACAGGACGTCGTCGTCGACGACGAGGTCACGCCGTCGGGCGCGCGCCTCGAGGTCGGCGAAGCGCGCGCGCAGCGCCGCGTTGTCCTTGAGGAACTGGTGCTGCGCATCCCAGTCACCCTCGACGAGAGCGTGACGGATGAACAGGTCGCGAGAGACCTCCGGATCGATCGCGCCGTAGGCCGCCTTGCGGCCCGCGACGATCGGGATGCCGTACAGCGTGACCCGCTCGGACGCGACGGCCCCCGCGCGCGAGCGCTCCCAGTGCGGTTCGGCATACGAGCGCTTGACGAGGTGGGCGCCCGCCCGTTCGATCCAGGCGGGGTCGACGACCGCGTTGGTGCGCGCCCACATGCGGGTCGTCTCGACCAGCTCGCCCGCCATGACCCAGTCGGGTTGGCGTCGGAACAGCGTCGAGCCGGGCTGGATCGCGAAACGCGCCTGACGGGCGCCGAGGTACTCACGCTTCTCACGATCCCGCAGCCCGACGTGGCTGAGCAGACCCGTGAGCAGCGCCTGGTGGACGGCATCCTCGCTCGCGGCGTTGTCGCTCATGAACAGCTTGGCCTGCTTGCACGCCGCCTTGAGCTGACCGTGCAGATCCTGCCATTCGCGCAGCCGCAGGTAGTGGAGGTACTCGCGCTTGCACAGGCGCCGGAAGGCACTGCTGGACAGTTCGCGCTGCTGCTCGCGCACGTAGTTCCACAGGTTGAGGTAGCTGAGGAAGTCGCTCTTCTCGTGCTTGAACCGGGCGTGCTGTTGATCCGCCTGGGCCTGCGCGTCCGCGGGGCGCTCACGCGGATCCTGGATCGACATCGCCGCGACGATGACGAGTACCTCCCGCAGCGAGCCGTTCTCGGCGGCGGCGACGAGCATGCGTCCGAGCCGCGGGTCGACGGGCAGGCGCGCGAGGGTGCGGCCGGTCGGAGTCAGCTTCTTGCGCGGCCCCTGAGCGGTGGTGTCGAGGGCGTGCAATTCCTCGAGCAGCGCCAGGCCGTCCTTGATCTGGCGGGCGTCGGGCGCGTCGACGAACGGGAAGCGCGCGATGTCGCCGAGGCCCAGGGACGTCATCTGCAGGATGACGCTCGCGAGGTTCGTCCGCAGGATCTCGGGGTCGGTGAACTCCGGGCGGGACGCGAAATCCTCCTCCGAGTACAACCGGATGCAGATGCCGTCGGCGACACGGCCACACCGGCCGGCGCGCTGACGGGCGGAGGCCTGCGAGATCGGCTCGATCGGCAGACGCTGCACCTTCGTGCGCTGGCTGTAGCGCGAGATGCGCGCGGTGCCGGTGTCGATGACGTAGCGGATGCCCGGCACCGTCAGCGACGTCTCGGCGACGTTCGTCGCCAGGACGATGCGTCGCCCGTGGTGCGGGGCGAAGACGCGATGCTGCTCGGCGGCGGACAGGCGCGCATAGAGCGGCACGATCTCGACGTCGTGACGCGCGCGCCCCCAGTCAGCGCCCTTGAGCGCGTCCGCGGCGTCGCGGATCTCGCGCTCACCGGAGCAGAAGACGAGGATGTCCTGCGCCGAACCGTCACCGCTGCCTGAGCGCCACAGCTCCTGTGCGGCCTCGACGATGCCCGTCACCTGATCGACGTCCTCGAGCTTGGGGTCCTCCCCCGGCTTGCTCGGCGCGAGCTCGCGCACGAGGGGGCGATACCGCGTCTCGACGGGGTAGGTGCGCCCCGAGACCTCGATGATCGGCGCGGGCCCGTCCGGGCCGGCGAAGTGCTCGGCGAAGCGCTCCGGGTCGATCGTCGCGGACGTGATGATCACCTTGAGATCGGGGCGCCGCGGCAGCAACTGCTTGAGGTAGCCGAGGATGAAGTCGATGTTGAGGCTGCGTTCGTGCGCCTCGTCGATGATGAGCGTGTCGTACTGACGCAGATCCCGATCGCGTTGCATCTGCGACAACAGGATGCCGTCGGTCATGACGCGCACACGGGTCTTCTTCGACGACTCGTCGACGAAGCGCACCTGATAGCCGACCGTCTCACCGAGCGGCGACTCGAGTTCTTCGGCGAGCCGCTCGGCGACCGAACGCGCCGCGATGCGTCGCGGCTGGGTGTGGCCGATGGCGCCGGCGCGCCCGCGCCCCAGTTCGAGGCAGAACTTCGGCAGCTGCGTCGTCTTGCCCGAACCCGTTTCGCCCGCGACGATGACGACCTGGTGGTCGCGGATCGCCTCGAGGATCTCGTCTTTCGCCTCGACGACAGGCAGGTGGCCCGGGTAGCGCAGGACGTACGACGCTGCTTCCGATGTGGGGTCGGGGATGGCCTCGGCGGCCAGGGCCGGTTCGTCCCCTCGGGGTGACGCGTTCGCTCTGCTCCGGCTCGGCCTGCGCCGGCGGGACGATGAGGCGAGCGGCGGCCCGGGCGTCGCCGGATCGCCGTTCGAGGAAGGTTGCGAAGGTCTTGGAGTACTCACGATTCGCTCATTTTCTCACGCGCGCCGGTGATGGCCGCGCGCGTTCGGGCAGGGCCCAGCGCCCCCGCCGTCAGGGCAGGAGCTGGCTGAGCGTGTAGATGAGGAGGCCGACGAGGCCGCCGACGACGGTGCCGTTGATGCGGATGAACTGCAGGTCGCGCCCGACGAACGACTCGATGCGTTCGGAGGCGTCCTGCGCGTCCCAGCGCTCGACCGTCGAGGAGATGAGGGCCGTGATCTCGTGGCCGTATCCCTCGACGCCGGCGGCTGCGACGTCCTCGAGGCGACGTTCGAGGCTCGCGTGGAGCGCGTCATCGGTGCGGATGCGCTGCGCGAGCGCCCGCAGGTGGTGGACCATCCGCGCCCGCAGCTCGCCGTCAGGATCCATGAGAGCGTCACCGAGCATCCGACGCACCGACGACCACACGTTCAGGGCCGCGTCGGCGACGCTGGGGTGGGTGAGGAAGCGCTGCTTGAGGTTCTCCGCCTGCTGCTGGGTCTTCTCGTCGTGCTGCAGGTCGTGCGCGGCGCGAGCGAGGAACGCGTCGATCGCGCGACGCATCGCGTGATCGGGTGTGTCGCGCACCTCCGCGAGCCACTTGACGATCTCGAGGTGGATGCGGTCGACGACGGCGTCGTCGAGCCACTGCGGTGACCACCACGGCGCCTTCGCCCCGACGATGCGCGTCACCGCATCCTTGTTCTCGCTCACCCAGACGTGCATCTCGGTGACGCAGACGTCGACGAACCCGTGGTGCGTGCCGTCCGCGACGACCCCTTCGAGCAGGTGCCCGGCGAGTTCGCCGATGGGCTCAAGCTGCAGACGCGGGATGAGGACGGCGTCGAGGAAGTGGCGCACCTCGTCCTCGTCGAGGCTCTCGAGCGCCTTGTTGAGCTGTGGGGTGATCTGGGCGACGAGCCGCTCGGCCTGACCGGGGCGTTCGACCCAGGCCGCGACGCGTCGCGGGACGTCGACGCCGCGGATGCGCTCGCGCACGAGATCGGGGGTGAGGAAGTTGGAGGCGACGAACTCCTCGAGGCTCTTGCCCAGCTGATCCTTGCGTGTCGGGATGATGGCTGTGTGCGGCACCTTGAGACCGAGGGGGTGACGGAACAGCGCGGTCACCGCGAACCAGTCGGCGACGGCACCGACCATCGCAGCCTCGGCCGCCGCGTTGACGTACCCCCATGCCCCGCCATGGCCGTGCGTGAGGATGTAGATGACGGCCGCGAGGACGAGCAGCCCCGTCGCCACGAGGCGCATGCGACGCAGCGCGGCACGGCGTTCGAGATCGGCGGGGGCCAGGTTCATCGTCGTGGACACGCCGCCACGATAGTCGGGCTCTAGCTCGCGCACCGCCTCGACGGCACCGGGTTTCGCTCAGGGCGCACTGCGGACGCCGGTGCGTGGCGGCCGCGGGGTGACGTGGCGGCGTCTCAGGTGAGAGGAGACGCAGGGGGCGTGCGCAGGAGCTCGGCGCCCGTCACCCGCACAGACGCCGCACGTGCGCCGCGAGATCGTCGAGGCCATCGCTCAGCTGACGCCACGACGCGTCGAGGTCGACGTGCCACGAGTGGACGCTCGCCCGCGTCGCCGGCATCCGGATGCGGCTCGCCGGGCGGCGCCGCGCGTGGGCATAGACGACGAGTGCTGCGTCGAGGTCGAGCGAGGCGGCCTGCACCATGACCGGGAAGAACGCGGCCGCGTCGTTCGCGACGGCGGCGGCCGGGTCGCGAGGAGTCCGCGCGGTGTCGCGACCACCGCCCGTCATGAGGTGCAGCGGGTCACCCGTGCGGCGGGGCACGTCGTCGTCACCGAGGTGGTAACGGGTGCCGATGACGAGGCGGGGGCCGCTCGCGTCACGCACGAGGATGTCGGCGGTAGCGCGCAGCGACGCGGCGTCGTCCAGCGCGAGCTCCTCGGCCTGCTCGACGCGATGCGCGGGCCACAACCGCGCCCGCAGCTCGGTGGCGACGAAGCGCAGGAAGACGAGGTCGACGTCGACGAGGAACGCGTTCGCACCGCGCTCGCCCTCGTCGTGACGGATCGCGAAACCGTCGATCGCGAGACGCGCCAGACCCATCGCGTGCTCGTAGTGCGCATTGAGCCGCGTCAACGGGATCTCGAGCGCCAACTCCCGCGGATCGGCGTCGGCGACCCCGTCGAACCGCGCCAGCAGCTCGACGGCGAGACGCCGCGTCTGCGGGCTGAGGCCGGGGGCGCCGAGCACGCGGACGACGGCCGCGCGCAGCAGGTGGTTCTCGACGACGTCTGACGTGAACTCCTCGAACCGGCACACCGGGGCGCCGACCGTCCACGGTCTGCGGGCGAGTTGGTCGAGGAGCAGGCGGCCCCGCAGCGTCGAACTCTCCTCTTCGCGCGTGCGATACCCGTGCAGCAGCCCGCGGCGCGTCGCCGCCTCGACAGCGCGCAGGACGACGAGCGCCGAGCCGTCGAGCAGTTCGCCGTCACCCGCGAAGTCGCTCGTCTCACTCCCCCATGCGATTGACGCGTCCTGCCCGCCGAGCATCGCGAAGATCGACGCCATCGGCACGTGCGGCACGATGCGCACCTCGAAACCGGGCACGCTGACCGTGCCGACCCACGACGTCGTCTCGACAACGACGGCCTCCGGATCGGCCGTGGCAAGCAACCTCACCCGATCCGAGCCGACCGAGAACAAGGCGCGACGCGCGCTGCTCGGCACGCGGACCGGCTCCGAACGCGAGTGCTCCGCCAGGGTGAGGCGAACGCGCTCGTCCGGCGCGAGCGCGCCGACCGCGAGCGCCGTCATGGCCCCTCGGGCGCCGCGTCGTCCGTGGCGCGCGCCGCGTCGTCGTCAGCATGCGCGGCCTGGGCGTGCCGTTCGAGCACGGCCTCCCAGGTGAACGTCGCGAGCACATCCTCGCGCCCGTAGAGCTGATCCTCGATGAACGGGTAGACGCCGTACTTCCAGATGCGGGCGAGTGCGGCGTCGTCGAGGTCGCGCACCATGAAGTGGCTGTGGCCGATCTGCAGGTGCGGGCCGCGCAGGATCTGACGCAGCTCCTCGTTGACCCGATCGACGACGCCCGCCACCCACACGGGGCCGTTCTCGCGCTTCAGCCAGCGCGCCAGCAGCCCCTCCATCGGGCCCTCGTGCGGCATGAACGGCAGGAAGTGGAAGCGGCGTCGCAGCGCAGCGTCGACGAGGGCGATCGAACGGTCGGCCGTGTTCATCGTGCCGATGAAGTACAGGTTCGAGGGCAGCTGGAAGCCCTCGTCGGGCCGGTAGCTCGTCATGACCGACTGCGAGCGGTACTCGAGCAGGAACAGCAGCTCACCGAAGACGCGCGGCAGGTTCGCGCGGTTGATCTCGTCGATGACCATGATGTGCGGCGTCGTCGGGTCGGCCTCGGCGGCCTCGGCCATGAGCGCCAGCGGCCCCTTGCGCAGTTCGTAGACCATTGCGCCAGCGGCGTCGAGACGCGGGCGGAAGCCCTCGAAGAAGTCCTCGTACGACGTGGACGGGTGGAACTGCACGACGGCGCGCTTCGTCGGGTCGGGCTGCAGGGCCGCCGCGAATCGCTGCGCCATGAACGTCTTGCCCGTCCCGGGCGGACCGTAGAAGATGAGCTGCTTCTTGTCCTGCAGCAACTCGTCGATCTCGCGCAGGAACTCCTCGTCCACGAGCAGATCCGCCGCCGCCTCGGCGATGAGATCTCGTTCGGGGTCGACGCTCGTCTCGCCCTTGCGCAGCAGCCACAGCGCGAACTGCACCTGCCCCCACGGGTCGTTCGGCAGCAACGGTTCGAGCTTGCCACGCAACCGGTCCGCGGCGATGACCTGCAGCCGACCACGCGACAACTCGCGCCGGCGCGGCAGGACGACACCGAGCGCCTGCGCGAGAGCGACCTTGCCGTCACGCCCCGTCATCGCGTACACGGGCAGGTAGCGGTGCGGGTGCGCGATCGCCAGGAGCTTCATCGCGACCGCCTCGTCGAGCGCGACCTCGTCGGCGCCCTCGGGGTCGATGACGGCGTCGATGCGGTCGGCGTCATCGCCCTCACCCCACAGCAGGTGCGTGAGGGAGCGCGCGAGGTTCTCGAGGCCACGCGCATCGAGCGCGGCGAGGCGCGCGTCGAGGACACTGTGCGTGCCCGTCGACCCGTAGGCGCCGCCGGCGATGATGCGCTTGAACGTCGCGAGGTCGAACGCGGCGAGCGCCTCGGGTTCGAGCGAGGCCGCGAAGGTGCGGCGCTGCTCGACGTGCCACTGATCGCGCTCCGCCGGGTACGGACGGTCGGCCAGGAAGGTGCGCAGCGCGATGGCGAGCTCTTCGTCGATGCCCTCGACGGGCGCATCGGAGCCGCGCATCGTGTCGACCAGCGGCAGCACGCGGCGGACGGTGTCCTCGACGTCCGCGGCGAAGCTGCGCCGCCCCACCCCGTCGGGGTGCGGGAACCAGCGGCCGACGAACACCTCGCCGCCCTCGTACGACGCCCCCGTCGGCGTCAGGCGGTCCGGCGCGCCGGCCGGGCCGAGATGGATGAACTCCAGACCGGCAGGCAGGTTCTGCTCGAGCCGCGAGCCGAGCTCCTCGTGACGTTCGGCGCCCGCCGCGGGATCCCAGCCCGACATCAGCCCGACGGCGATGCCGGAGCTCGTCATCCACACGCGCAGGGCGGGCGCTCCCCCGCTGCTCGCGGGCAGCAGCCACGTCGAGTGCGAATCGCTGCGGTAGGCCGCGCGCGAGGACGCCTCCGTCCGGGTCTGCAGGCTCGTCTCGGCGAGCTTGACGCCGGTGGCGCGCTCGAGCTGCTCGTGCAGGCTACGCGCGACCAGCGCGGCATGACCGCGCAACTGCAGCGCCAGGGACGCGGCGCGGGCCTCCGACTCGCCGTCCGGATAGCCGACTCCCTGCTCGAAAGTACGGTGCAGTTGCGTCGACTCGGTCGCCAGCGCAGGCAGCGCCGCGCCGAAGCCGACGAACGCCGGCTTCTCGCCCAGCGCCGTGACGACGCGCTGCGCCCGGTAGGCGCCGGCGGGGCTGAACGCACGGCACAGCGTCACGAAGTCGACGTAGCGCTCGGCGTGCGTGAGGTGGCGCCCCATCCACCCCAGGGTAGCGAACGCGTCCGCCCCACCCGGCCACAGCACCGGCCAGTCCCCCTGGCCGGAGGTGGCCCACACGAGCGACAGGAACGTCGGCACGCGCGCGAGATCAGGCCCACCGGATCCGATGACGTCCTCGAGACGCGCGATCGACGTGCCTGCCTCGTCGAGCGAGGTCGGGGTGACGAGCACCTTCGCCAGCACGTCCTCGAGCTCGCCGAGGCGGTCCACGCGGTGCGCTACGACGCGCGGCAGCCAGTGCCGCGCGAGCGGGCCGGCCCCGACATATGGGCCCGGCCGCGCGCCCCACTGCGCGAGGGCCTCGGCGAAGCGCTCGATGTCGGGGCGACGGATCATCGCCTCGACGTCAGCCCTCAGTTCGACGTCGCGGGCGTGCGCGAGCGCGTCGAACTGCTGCCACGACGCGACGAACGCGGGGTCGGCCTCGACGTGCTCGGCCATGAGGTCGTACGTGCTCCGCCACCGACCCAGATCGGTCTCGTGCTGGCCATCCGCAGCCTCGTCGGACCACGTCATGGGGGCTTGCATCACACCGTCACTCCCGGCACGGCAAACCCTCAGCGAGGGCCGCCGCCACCTGCGTCGAAGGGGGCATTCGGCGACGCGGAGCCTGCCGCTGCGGCGTCGTCGGTTCTGCCGGCCAGTCTAGCCTGCGACTCACCCCTCGGACGGTGTGCGTCCGGTGGCTCGAGAGAGGACGTCCGAAGGCGCCGACGACCACGCGATGGCGCGGGTACGCGCTTCGCGGGGGCGGTTCGGGGGCCGCTGACGCTGCACCCGCACACCGTCGCGGGACGGGTCGCGGCAGGTCGGTGCGGCTCAGCGCACGACGCGCAGCCTGATCGTCTCCGGCATCGCGCGCAGCTGGTCCAGGACGGCGTCGGGCAGCTGGGAGACGACGTCGGTGACGACGTAGCCGGTGTCCGCGGCGGTGTCGAGCATCTGACCCTCGATGTTGACGCCGTGCTCGGCGAGGATGCCGTTCATGCGCGCCAGCGCACCCGGCACGTTCTTGTGGAAATGCACGATGCGGTGCTGACCCGGGCGCTCGGGCAGGTTGAGCGACGGGAGGTTGACGTTGAGCGTCGTCGAACCACGCTGGACGTAGTCGCGCAGCTTCGCGGCGACGAATCGTCCGATGTCCTCCTGCGCCTCCTCCGTCGAGCCGCCGATGTGCGGCGTCAGCACGACGTTGGGGATTCCCTGCAACGGTGAGTCGAACGGATCGCCCTTCTTCTTGGGCTCGGTCGGGAACACGTCGACCGCCGCACCGGCGATGTGACCGGATTCGAGATGCGTCTTGAGCGCGTCGTAGTCGACGACGAAGCCGCGCGAGAGGTTGAGGAACAACGAGCGCGGGCGCATCGCGGCGAACTGCTCGGCGCCGAAGAAACCGGCGTTGCCGGAGCGCCCGTCGACGTGCAGCGTGATGACCTCGGCGATCGACAGCAGCTCCTCGAGCGACGAGCAGCGTGTCGCGTTGCCGAGGGCGAGCTTGTCGTCGGTGTCGTAGAAGTAGACCTGCAGGCCGAGCATCTCCCCGACGACCGACAGCTGCGAGCCGATGTTGCCGTACCCGACGATGCCGAGCTTGCGGCCGCGGATCTCGTGGCTGCCCTTCGCGTCCTTGTGCCACACCCCGTCGTGCAGCGCGCGGTCCTTCTCGCTGAGGCGGCGCGCCATCATGATGATCTCGGCGATGGCAAGTTCAACGACCGAGCGCGTGTTGGAGAACGGTGCGTTGAACACGACGATGCCCCGCCCCGCGGCGTGCGCGAGGTCGATCTGGTTCGTGCCGATGCAGAAGGCCCCGATCGCCTGCAGGTCGGGCGCATTGTCGAGCACGCGCGCGCTCACCTCGGTCTTGGAGCGGATGCCGAGCAGGTCGACGCCCTGCAGCGCCTCGATCAGCTCGTCCTCGTCCATCGCGCCGATGCGCATGTCGACCTCGAAGCCGGCCTCGCGCAGCAGCGCCTCCCCCAGGGGGTGCACGTTCTCGAGCAGCAGTGCCTTCACGGCCGGTTCCTTTCGCTGGCGGTGACGACGACCTGACGCGTCGCTCACATCATGAGACTTCATCGAGGCGATCGCAGGACGATCCATCTCAGCGGGCAAGACGGCAGGCGCCGTCGATGACTCTCGTCACCGGCGACGCCTGCCTTCATGCCTCAGCGAAGCATCAGCTGCAGCCGGAGGTGCTTCCGCAGCCCTCGCACACGTAGCAGCTACCGGCCGGACGCATCTTCGTCCCGCACGTCATGCACATCGGCGCATCCGCGGCGTGACCCTGGAACTTCTCGAGCAGCTCGGTGGAGCTGTGGATCTCGTTGCTCACCTCACGGGCCGAGGCTGCACCCGAGCCCGAGATGACCTCGTCGGCATGCTCCTCCTCCGACGTCGTCGGAGCTGCCGGCGCAGTGGTACCCGCGCGCTCCTGACGGGCCGGGGCGGCCGTCTGCGAGTTCGACTCCGCGTCGAAGCTCTCGTCGTCGCCCTCGCTCGGAGCGTAGGAACCCGTCTCGAGCTGACGCGCACGCTCGGCCGCGGTGTGGATGCCCATGAACGAGCGCGTGTCGAAGTCGAGGTAGTCGAGCGCCAGGCGGCGGAAGACGTAGTCCATGATCGACTGCGCCATGCGCACGTCGGCGTCGTCCGTCATACCGGCCGGCTCGAAGCGCAGGTTCGTGAACTTCTCGACGAACGTCTCGAGTGGCACGCCGTACTGCAGGCCGATGGAGACCGCGATCGAGAACGCGTCCATGACACCGGCGAGCGTCGAACCCTGCTTGCCGAACTTGAGGAACAGCTCGCCGAGGTCACCGTTCTCGTACGTGCCGGCGGTGAGGTAGCCCTCCGCGCCGCCAACGGCGAACGACGTCGTCTGCGACGAGCGACGCTTCGGCAGACGCTTGCGGACCGGACGGTACTCGATGACCTTCTCCGCAGCCGCGGTCTCGGTGCTGGTCGCGGCGGGCTCGGACTTCTTCTCCGCCTTGCCGTCGGACAGCGGCTGGCCGACCTTGCAGTTGTCGCGGTAGACGGCGATGGCCTTGAGGCCGAGCTTCCAGCCCTCGAGGTGCACCTCGGCGATGTCGTCGACGCTCGCGGTCTCGGGCAGGTTGACCGTCTTCGAGATGGCGCCCGACAGGAACGGCTGGCAGGCGGCCATCATGCGCACGTGGCCCATCGGCGAGATGGCGCGCGCACCCATGGCGCAGTCGAAGATCTCGTAGTGCTCGGGCTTGAGACCGGGCGCGTCGATGACGTGACCCTTCTCGGCGATGTGCTCGACGATCGCCTCGATCTGCTCGTCCTGGTAGCCCAGCTTCTTCAGCGCACGCGGGATCGTCTGGTTGACGATCTGCATCGAACCGCCCCCGACGAGCTTCTTGAACTTGACGAGCGAGAAGTCGGGCTCGATACCCGTCGTGTCGCAGTCCATCATGAAGCCGATCGTGCCGGTCGGGGCGAGGACAGAGGCCTGCGCGTTACGGAAGCCGTTCTTCTCGCCGAGCGTGACGACGTCGGCCCAGGCCTTCGTGGCGAGGGCGTGGATGTCGCTCGCCATCGCACCCATGTCCTTGTGCGACGACAGCTCGTCGTTGGCCGCGCGGTGCTTGCGCATGACGCGGTTGTGCGCCTGGCTGTTCTGGGCGTAGCCGGCGTAGGGGCCGACGACGGCCGCCATCTCCGCGGAGCGCTTGTAGGCGGCACCCGTGAGCAGCGAGGTGATCGAGGCCGCCAGGGCGCGGCCACCGTCGGAGTCGTAACCGTGGCCCGTCGCCATGAGCAGTGCACCGAGGTTGGCGTACCCGATGCCGAGCTGGCGGTAGTCGACGGTCGTCTTGCCGATCGACTCGGTCGGGAAGTCGGCGAAGCAGATCGAGATGTCCATCGCCGTGATGACGAGTTCGACGACCTTGGCGAATGTCGCCGCGTCGAACGTGTCGTCTTCCTTGAGGAACTTCAGCAGGTTGAGCGAGGCGAGGTTGCAGCTCGAGTTGTCGAGCGACATGTACTCCGAGCACGGGTTCGACGCCGTGATACGGCCCGTCTCGGGGTTGGTGTGCCACGCGTTGATCGTGTCGTCGTACTGCACGCCCGGGTCGGCGCACTCCCACGCGGCCTTGTTGATCTTGTCGAACAGCTCACGCGCATCGACGGTCTCGATGACCTCACCGGTGTCGCGGGCGCGCAGACCGAAGCTGCCGCCGTCGACGACCGCCTGCATGAACTCGTCGTTCACACGAACCGAGTTGTTGGCGTTCTGGTACTGCACGGAGACGATGTCGCGGCCACCGAGGTCCATGTCGAACCCGGCGTCACGCAGCGCGCGGATCTTGTCCTCCTCGCGCGCCTTCGTCTCGATGAACTCCTCGATGTCGGGGTGGTCGACGTCGAGGACGACCATCTTGGCCGCGCGACGCGTCGCGCCACCGGACTTGATCGTGCCGGCCGAGGCGTCGGCGCCGCGCATGAAGGAGACCGGGCCGGATGCGGTGCCGCCCGAGGAGAGCAGCTCCTTGGAGGAGCGGATGCGGGAGAGGTTGAGACCGGCGCCCGAGCCACCCTTGAAGATGAAGCCCTCCTCCTTGTACCAGTTGAGGATCGAATCCATCGAGTCCTCGACCGACAGGATGAAGCACGCACTGACCTGCTGCGGGCTCGCGGTACCGACGTTGAACCAGACGGGCGAGTTGAACGAGAACACCTGGTGCAGCAGGGCGTAGGTGAGCTCGTGCTCGAAGATCTCCGCGTCCTCGTCGGTAGCGAAGTAGCCGTTGTCGCGCCCGGCCTTGGCATAGGTCAGCACGACGCGGTCGATGAGCTGCTTGAGGGAGCTTTCACGCGCGTCCGTGCCGACGGCGCCACGGAAGTACTTGGTCGTGACGATGGTGGAGGCGTTGAGCGACCAGAAGTCGGGGAACTCGACACCCGACTGCTCGAAGATCGTCTCGCCCGTCTTCCAGTTCTGCTGGAGGACGTCCCGCTTCTCCCAGGTGACCTCGTCGTACGGGTGCACGCCGGGCGTGGTGAAAATGCGTTCGATCGTGACGCCGCCGGTGCGGCGTCCCGTCTTGGCGCGGGCCTTCGTCGTCTCGGTCATGACCGTGAGCCTCCTGGCAGGTGGGGTGAGCTGGTACGTGAGGGTGATCTGGGGGGCGCGCCCTCGGCAGGCGCGCGGGGTCAGGACGCCGAGGCGGCGTACTGACGCAACTCGCTGACCGCCGTCTCGAAGTCCTCGAGCGATTCGAAGGCCTGGTAGACGGAGGCGAAGCGCAGATACGCGACGTGGTCGAGTTCGCGCAGGGGCCCGAGGATCTCGATGCCCACGTCATGGGCGTCGATCTCGGCGGCGCCCTTCGAGCGAATGGACTCCTCCACCTGCTGGGCGAGAACGGCCAACTGGTCGTCGGTGACCGGGCGGCCCTGGCACGCCTTGCGAACCCCGGACATCACCTTGTCGCGCGAGAACGGCTCGCTGACCCCGGAACGCTTGACGACCGTGAGACTTGCGGTCTCCATCGTCGAGAACCGCTTGCCGCAGTTCGGGCACTGACGGCGCCGCTTGATGCAGGTGCCGTCCTCGCTCGAGCGCGAATCGACGACGCGGGAGTCGGTGTTGCGGCAGAACGGACAGTGCACGTCAAACCTTCCGACGGGGCTGGGAACACTCGGGACGACGGCGCTCCACCCCGGGATTCCGGCCTCAGAGCGCAGATGCACATCAGCGGAGGCGAATCAACATCTAGGGGGAAGCGGGGGCCAAATCCCCACATGTAGAGATATTAGGCCCCTGAGACCCGACGCGCAACAGCACCGAGGCCGCGTCTACTCGCCCTGCGCAGCCTAGCGACGACCCCCGCCACTCGTGCGCCGCGGAATCCTGCGCCAGCCGGGGGGGAGGCGACTCACGCCCCCTCGAACCCTCGAACACGACGATGGCGATCGTCACACTTCACGGTGCGGGGATGATCACCTTCTGGCCGGCCTGCACCTGCGACGAGCCGAGGTTGCTCTCGTGCTCGATCGCGGCGACCGCCTGGTCGTTGCGCACGCCCGGCATCTCACGCGCCGCGATCTGCGAGAGCGTCTCCCCCGCGCGAACTGTGACCTCGTGCCGCTGCGTACCGTCGACACCGCTCGCCATCGCCCGGCCCGCGAGGATGGCCCCCGCCACGACGACGAGAGCCACGCACACGGCCGTGAAGCGACGACGGGCGAAACGAACGCTCTGAGAGTTCGTGACGACCTGCACCGCGCCACCCGTGGGCACGAGGTGGAGGTGCGAGCGGGATGCCGCAGCGTCGACCCGCGCCACGCGGCGCACGTCGACACCCGAACCCAGCACGGGCTCACGTCGAACTGCAGTACTCGAAGCAACCATCGAAACCACTCCTTCTCTCGGGACACCCCCGAGGCGCCGCCACACCGTCACCGGTGCGGCTTCCTCACACGACCCGGTCAGCCCGGAGGGACCGATCGAACACGCGTGCGATAGAACAACTGTACGACACCCGAACGTGCTTTCGAACGGCGCGCACGGATTTCTTCGTACACATTTTTGAAAACTGTGTGCGACACCGCGTACTGTGGGTGATGTCAGATACACAAGCACCGCGCACCGACAACCCCGTCATGGCGGGCATTTTCGCCCCGCCGGAGGGTGCACGTGTCGCCACCGCGACCACCGACGTGCGACGAGGACCAGGAGGGTCACACCATGGGTGACGTTCATTCGATGCAGGAGCGCACGCCGGGCAAGCTGACGCCACGCCAGCACAAGGTGCTCACCGTGATCCGACGTTCCGTCGACGAGCGCGGCTACCCCCCGAGCCTGCGTGAGATCGGCGAGGCCGTCGGTCTGACGAGCCCGAGTTCGGTGGCCCATCAGCTCGCCGCACTCGAGCGCAAGGGATACCTGCGCCGCGACCCGAACCGCCCGCGCGCCATGGAGGTCGTCTCCCCCGACTCGGGTGCGGCGACCCGCGGCTACCGCGGCAACGCCGTGTCTGCGCTATCCGAGTCGCAGCACGACGAGACGGGCTCGGGCGACGAGCGACCCACGCCGTCATACGTGCCGGTCGTCGGCCGCATCGCGGCCGGTGGCCCGATCCTCGCCGAGCAGGCCGTCGAGGACGTCTTCCCGCTACCGCGTCAGATCGTCGGTGACGGCGAGCTGTTCCTGCTGCGCGTCGTCGGCGACTCGATGATCGATGCGGCCATCTGCGAGGGCGACTGGGTCGTCGTGCGACGCCAGGCCGACGCCGCCAACGGGGAGATCGTCGCGGCACTGCTCGACTCGGAGGCCACGGTCAAGACGCTGCGCCGCAGCGAGGGCAAGACGTGGCTCATGCCCGCGAACGAGGCCTACTCCCCGATCGACGGCGACCACGCGAGCATCATGGGCAAGGTCACGGCCGTCCTGCGCAGCATCTGAGGCGCTGGCCCCGCCGCGCGGATCGGTCCAGCGTGTGGTTGCAACTCGACTCTCAGCCCCTTCTGCGCCCCGACGTTCGACGCCGAGACGTCAGGACGTCGCGAGGTCGAGCCCCAGCGCGTCGCACACGGCGGTGAGGGTCGGGCCGAGGGGTTCGCGCACGACGAGGTCGACCCGCTCCTCGCCACGCATCGCGCCGAGCCCGACGAGGGCGACCGGCTTCTGCTGCTTGAGGGCGGCGAGCACGAACCGGTAACCCGACATCACCTTGAGCGAACTGCCGAGCACGAGCACGCCCCGGCAGCGTTCCAGTGCCCGCATCTGCGCCTCCACGACCTCAGGAGCGACGGACTCACCGAACATGACGACGTCCGGCTTCACCGTCGTGGCCGTGCAGCGCAGGCACGCCGGCACAATGACACCGCGCTCCAGCTCGACCGCGACGTCCGCGTCGCCGTCGGCGAGCAGGCGCGCCTGCGTCGGCAGCTGGGGGTTGAGTTCGCGCAGGCGTACCTGGAAGCCACGGCGCCCTTCCCGCGTCCCGCACGCGACGCAGACGACGTGCTCGAGCGACCCATGCAGCTCGGTGACGTCGCGGGCACCGGCACGCGCATGAAGGCCGTCGACGTTCTGCGTCACGAGGTGATCGACGAGGTCGCCACCCTGCAGTCGCGCCAGCGCGACGTGCCCGACGTTGGGTTCCGCCGCGTCGAAGATCTCCCAGCCGACGGCACTGCGCGCCCAGTACCGTTGACGCGCCTCGTGGGTGGCGAGGAACTGTTGGTATGTCATGGGAACCGTGCGGCGCGTGCCGTCGGGGCGCCGGTAGTCGGGGATGCCGGATTCGGTCGAGATGCCCGCGCCGGTGAGGACGAAGAGCCCTCCCGCGCGCACGAAATCGGTCAGTTCCGCGACGCCGCTCATCGTCCTGCCCCTCCCATAGGTCTGCGTTCGATTGTCTCAACAATGGATAAGAGCACGTTATTCTTGGTGCATGATCGATGCAGCCGGGCTCCGCGTCATGAAGGCGATCAGCGACGAGGGCAGCTTCACCGCCGCCGCTGCCGCTCTCGGCTATTCTCAGCCGGCCGTGTCGCAGATGGTGCGCCGTCTCGAGGAGAAGACCGGGACGGCTCTCGTGGAGCGCCTCGGCCGCTCGGTGCGGCTGACGGAGGCCGGGCAGGTGCTGGCGCGCACGGCGACGCCCGTCCTCAGTGCCCTCGAGGCCGCCGAGGGTGAGGTCGCCGCCATCGCGGGGTTGCGCGCCGGGCGGGTGCGCCTCATGGCGTTCCCGTCGGCATCGTCAACGCTCGTCCCGCGCGCCCTCGCACTCGTCAAGGAGCGGTTCCCAGACGTCAAGGTCAGCTTCGCCGAGGCCGAACCCCCGGAATCCCTGGCGAGCCTGCGTGCCGGCGATTGCGACGTCGCCGTGGCGTTCACGTACGACGACGCGGACCCGCTCCCCGCAGGCGAGGACCTGGACCCGTTCCTCACCCGCGGGCTCCTGCACGACGACGTGCGTCTCGCCGTCCCGCGCGATCACCCCCTCGCCGCAGCCGAGAGCGTCCGCATGGAGGAGCTCAGCGACGCCTCGTGGATCGCGGGGTGCCCCCGATGCCGTGGCCACCTCGTCAGCCTCGCCCAGGGCGCCGGTTACGCGCCCGACGTCGCGTTCGAGACGGAGGACTATGTCACCGTTCTCGGCCTCGTCGCGGAGGGCCTCGGCGTCGCGCTCATTCCCGAGCTGATCCTGCGCTCCACCTCTCATCCGGACGTCGTGACGTTGCCGCTGCTGCCGTCGAGCCGGCGCTGCGTGTTCGCCGTGACGACACCCGACCTGCAGCGGGTCCCCGCCGTCACCGCCACCCTCGAAGCCCTCGCCGACGCGGCAGCACGGGTGCCGAGCGCGCAGCACGCTCATCGCTGAGCCTGCAGGCTGATCGAGCCACCCGTCGCGAGGGCGTCCACGTCACCCTGCGTGTCGGTACGCCACACCCGCGCGTCGTGCCGGGCCAACAGTTCGAGCGTCTTCTTCGTCGGGTGACCGTAGTCGTTGCCGGCGCCCACCCCGATCACGGCCTGACGCGCGGCCGCCGCCTCGTAGAGGCGCTCGTTCTGGTTGGAGCTACCGTGGTGCGCCACCTTGACGAGGTCGAACGCGCGTCGCCGGGCGCTCTGACGCACCTGTTCGATCACCGCGGCCTGCGCCTCACGTTCGCAATCGCCCAGCATGAGCGCGTGATACGCGGGCGCCGATACGTCGAGCACGAGTGAGGCGTTGTTCTGCACCGACCCCTCCGTCATGACGCGGCGCGGCCACAGCACCTCGATCGTCACCTCGCCGATGACGAGGCGTTGTCCCGGTGCGAGCGCCCCGAGCGAAGCCCGAGGCTGTTCGAGCGCTGCTTGCACCGAACCCAACGCGCCCTGCTCGCCGCGCGATCGTGACGACGCCGCTGTACCGCGGCCTTTGAGTCCCTCGCTCTCCTGAGCGCCCTCCATGACCCACGTTCCGAGGACCGCCACCGGAGCGTCGGAAGCACGCAAGACCTCAGCCAGTCCGCCCACGTGGTCGGCGTGGAAGTGGGTGAGGATGACGGCGTCTAGCGTCGTGATGCCGTGACGCTCGAGGCATTGCGCGGGATGGCCGTCGGCAGGCCCCACGTCGATCATGACGGCGCGCGTCGCCCCGGTGCGCACGAGCGCGGCATCCCCCTGACCCACCGCGCACTGCGCATAGACCCACGCGGGCGGTGCGGCCGACTCCCCCGGCAACGGCGCGAGCACAGCCGCCAGGAGCGCCCCCGCGACCCCGAGCGCGACGAGACCGAAGCGACCGGTGAAGACGATGGCCCGCCACGCGCACAGGAGCACGACCACGACGACAATGGCGAGCACGACTCCGGCCAGCCCCGGCAGCCAGGGCACCGAGCCGCCGGGGACGGCGTCAGCGAGGCGGGCCACTGCGCAGATCACCCAGGTGGGCAGCCCCGGCAACCACACGAGCCACCCTGCGAGCGTCGGAGCGATGACGGCGACGGTCGACACGATCATGCCACCGAGCGTCGCCGGCGCGACGAACGGCTCGGCCGCGACGTTCGCGGGGATCGAGACCCACGACACCGACGAATTGAGGGCGACGAGCACCGGCAGGCACAGCGCCTGCGCGGCGAGCGGGACGCAGGTGATCTCGACCATCCCGTCGACGAACCGGCCGCGCCGCGAACCGAGCTTCGTGAGCAGGGCCTGCGACCAGCGTCGCGCGAACAGAACGAGCCCGAGCGTCGCCAGCGCCGACAAGGCGAAGCCGACGCTGACGGCCAGCCACGGATCCCACACCAACAATCCGACGATGGCTGCCGCGAGCGCCGGGCAGGCGGCGCGTTCGCGTCCCCACGACGTGCCGAGCACTCCCACGGCACCCATCGCGGCCGCGCGCACCACGCTCGGTTCGGGTCGGCACAGGACGACGTACGCGGCGAGCGCGACGAGAGCCAGGGCCACCCGCACCCGACGTGACGTGCGCGACCACCCCAACAACCACATCGTCGCGACGAGGACGACCGTCACGTTCGAACCGCTCACGGCGTTGAGGTGCGACATGCCGGTGGCGTTCATCGCGTCCGTCAGGTCGTCCGGTAGATGGGCCGTGTCGCCCACGACGAGCGCGGGCAACAGGCCGGCGGGGTCGTCCGGCAACTGCGACGAGGCGCCGACGAGCCCGGCCCGAACAGGTTCGAGTGTCGTCACCACCCAGGGCGGAGCGCCGACGACGTCCGGGGCGCCGTTGACCTGCACGACGGCGCGCGCCGCCCCGAGACGCTGCGATGGGGCCAGACGCCCGCGCGCCCGCAGGTGGGACTGCCAGGTGAGGTTCGTCCACCGACGATCGCCGACGAGGATGACGGGCGTCGCGACCTCCTGCGTGCGTCCGCGCGCCGTGATGCGGTCGATCTGGGCCGGGACGACGAAGCGCTCGTCGCCTCCGGCGCCGACGACCCGGTGCGGCTGGCCCGTCACTCTCGCCTCGAGTGTCGCGACGGCGCGGTCACGGGCCAGCGTCGTCACCGGCCCGGCTTCCTCGTGCGCCAACGTCACCTGCGCCGCAGCGAGGACGATCGTCGTCAGCGCGATGACCAGCAGCGCCCAGAGCGCCCACCCCGACCCGTGGGATGACGCCGGATTCTCGTCATCCTCGCCCTCGTGCCGGGCTCGGGCTGACTGGTCCGCCCGTAGACCAGGCAAGCGCGTCCCGAACGCGAGGGCCCCGGCGACGATCGTCACGAGGGCGAGGACGACGACCACGATCGCGGGGTCGGGGCGAGCCGAGAGCAGGGTGGCGAGGGCCGCCCAGGCGACGCACGCGGCCGACAACAACCGCATGTCGTGGCCGCCGAGACTCACACGGTGACCTTGCTGCGCAGGCGATCGAGCATCTTGTCGCCGATACCGGAGACCTCACCGAGTTCGTCGACGCTCGAGAACCGACCGTTCTTCTCACGCCACTCGACGATGCGCTGCGCGAGAACCGGCCCGACCCCGGGCAACGCGTCGAGCGATGTCGCGTCCGCGGTGTTGACGTTGACGACGCCCCCGGCCGCGGCCCCGCCACCGGGCGCTCCCGGAGCAGTCGGGCCCGCCACGGCC